>CAKRKK010000209.1 GCA_934358235.1 uncultured Lachnospira sp. | reverse complement strand
GGTTGATTTTTATGGTAATTATATGTATACAGATGAAACCTTAAGAAGATATATGGCAGAAAATGGTATTAGCAATGCACGTTTGTTAAAAAATATAGATTGTGATGAGCTTGAGGAAGGAATAAGAAATACTTTTGATGTTACGTGGGCGTGTGTTGCTGTAAAAGGCTCGCGTGTCATAGTGTATATTAAAGAAAATTATCAGACAGCTTTTGAGCAGACAAATGATGGTGGGAAGGAACAGATGGAGCTGGTGAGGAATCAGAATGCTGATACAGATTATTCTGATACAGATTACTCAGATGTAACTGGAAAATGTATATATTCGCAATACGAAGGTGAGGTGTATTCTATAATAACAAGAAGTGGTACGCCTGTTGTTAAGAAGGGCGAATATGTGTCAGAAGGACAACTGCTTGTTGATGGCAGGGTTGCGATAGAGGATGATTCGGGGACGAATACAGGCTTTCTTGTGACTGATGCTGATGCGGATATATTGATTAAAACAACAATTCCGTATGAGGACAGCGTAATGAGGACTTATGAGGATAAGCTGTATACAGATAGAAAAAGATACAGGCTTATATTAGATAATAAATATGGGATAATAAAAGCGGGAATTGGTTTTGGCGGCAATACAGATTATGATACCATAATAGAAAATAAGGAATTATATTTATTGGGAAATATAAAGACAGGTATTACCTATGGATATGAAATGCAGTCAGAATATGAGCTTGTAACAAAGGAAAGGGATGGTGAGCAAGGAAGCCAGCTTCTTAACCAAAGACTTGACAGCTTTATAAAGCATGTTGAACAAAAAGGAGTGCAAATAACAGCCTGTCATGTTAATATAGAAGCATCAGGCAATTGTTACAGGTGCTTTGGTGGACTTGAGGTTCTGATAAGACCTGAGACTGATATCAGACAGGTAAAGGATGGAGCAGTACAATGAGTGATATAGAAGTTATAGTTGATATGCCAGTAGAATATAGTGGAATGGTGTTTGGCCAGTTTGATGAATATGCTAAGGAAATAGAAAGAAATCTAAAGGTTGATATTATATCAAGAGACGGCGTTGTTAAGCTTATAGGAGATAAAAAGGCAGTTGAAAGAGCACGAGGCGTTCTTAATAATCTTATAGAGCTTGCAAGACGAGGTAATCAGATAAGCAGACAGAATGTTGATTATGCAATATCTCTTTCTTATGATGATAAGGAGGAGAGCCTGTTGGAGATAGATTCAGATACGGTATGCAGGACAATAGCAGGAAAGCCCATAAAACCAAAGACCTTAGGACAGAAGAATTATGTAGATCAGATACGTGATAAGATGATAGTGTTTGGTATTGGACCGGCAGGAACAGGAAAGACATATCTTGCAATGGCAATGGCAATACAGGCATTTAAGAATAACGAGGTTAACAAGATAATACTTACAAGACCGGCTATTGAGGCAGGCGAAAAGCTTGGTTTTTTGCCAGGAGATTTACAAAGCAAGGTGGATCCTTATTTACGTCCCTTATATGATGCATTATTCCAGATTATGGGAGCTGAAAGCTTTAATGCGAATATGGAAAAGGGACTTATAGAGGTTGCACCGCTTGCATATATGCGAGGACGTACACTGGATAATGCATTTATAATACTTGATGAAGCACAGAATACTACGCCTGCACAGATGAAGATGTTTCTTACAAGAATAGGCTTTGGCTCAAAGGTTGTTGTGACAGGAGACCAGACACAAAAGGATCTTCCGCGTGATGTAACGTCAGGTCTTGATATTGCTATGAAAGTATTATCAAGAGTGGAGGAAATAGGCTTTGTTAAACTGACTAATCATGATGTTGTAAGACATCCGCTTGTACAAAAGATAGTAAAAGCATATGAGGAATACGAAGATAAACAGGCCAGGCAGTCTGAAAGAAGAGGCAGGCAGGAAAAAGGAAAAAAGGTAACAGGTCAGGAGAAGAAAGGAAACAGATAAGATGACAGTAAATATAGAATATGAAACAGATAAAAAGCTCGAGCTTGATTATGAAGACATAATAAGGGAGGTTGTGGAAGAGTCACTTGCATACGAGAATTGTCCTTATGAGGCTGAGGTTAATGTGACGCTTACGGATAATGAGGAAATTCATACAATTAATAAGGAATACAGAGATGTAGATTCGGCAACGGATGTGCTTTCATTTCCTATGATTAGTTATGATGCCCCATCTGACTTTGAGGCACTTAAAACAGAATTCGATACTAATACAGAGGATTACTTTAATCCCGATTCCGGTGAGCTTATGTTAGGAGATATAGTTATATCTGTAGAGAAGGTGCTTGAGCAGGCAGAAAAGTATGGACATACACCTAAAAGAGAGCTGGCCTTTCTTGTTGCTCATAGTATGATGCATTTATTCGGCTATGATCATATGACAGAGGCTGAGAGCAGTATAATGGAAGCAAAACAAGGAGAAGTTCTTGACAGGCTTGGCATAACCCGGTAAAAGCATTAGCTTATGAGAAGAATGTGAAGGGAGATCTAATATGTATACAGACAGGCAGTTATTAGATAAGGCAAAAGAAGCTATGCAATATTCATATTCACCATACTCACATTTTGCAGTAGGAGCCTGTGTGCTTATGAAGGATGGCAGTATATATACTGGCTGCAATGTAGAAAACATAAGCTATGGTGCAGCTATCTGTGCTGAAAGGACAGCTATATTCAAGGCTGTTAGTGATGGAAAGCGGGAGTTTGACAAGCTTGCAATAGTTTCTTCATCAAAAGAAAAGACTTATCCGTGTGGAATATGCAGGCAGGTTATGAGTGAATTCTTTAGCGAATCGGTGCGTATAATACTTGAGGATAAGTCAGGAATATATTCATATAAGCTGGATGAACTGCTGCCATATGCATTTGATTTTAACAATAAACAATAAAATGCATATTTTTGTATAGATATGTCAATACTTACCATTATGAAGGAGATAAATAAAGAATGGTAAGTAGAAGAAATGTAATATCTGTATGTATAGTAGTTGCTGTGGCGGTTATTCTTGTTATAATGCTGTTTTCAGTTAAAACATATAATGAAAAAGCAGAGGATAAGGAATTGGT
This sequence comes from uncultured Lachnospira sp., assembly GCA_934358235.1. Classification (GTDB taxonomy): domain Bacteria; phylum Bacillota; class Clostridia; order Lachnospirales; family Lachnospiraceae; genus Lachnospira. Next base: position 618 of record CAKRKK010000209.1, on the reverse strand, counting down.
AACAGCAGGTGCATATGATGACAGTCAGTACTACAAGGACGATAATATAGCGGACAAAACGCAGGCACATACAGGTGCCATACAGGAGGCTGTGCAGCCTGATGGCACTTATGGAAGCAGCCAGAAATATATCGTCAGGGATATAGGTGATGGAGTTGCAATATATAAGTGCATTGAAGCTGATGGAAATAAAGAAGAAGAATTTTATGATTATGCACTTATTAATACGGAGCTTTGTGATGAAGCTATGGCGGAGGCTTTAAAAAATGGCATAGAGCTGTCTGGTGAGGGCGAATTGTATGAGTTCCTTCAGGCATATAGCAGTTGATACGCCGTAGAAAGTGCAGGAAATGAAGGTTTATGAAACAGGAAAAGATGACAAAAAAGCATGAATGTATAATCATTGGCGGAGGGGCGGCCGGTATGATGGCTGCCATAACCCTTGCCGGATATGGAATAGATACAAGCATAATTGAACATACCGCACGTATAGGTACCAAGCTTTTACAGACAGGTAATGGAAAGTGTAATTTCACGAATCTTAATATGGATGCCTCAATGTATCAGAATGCTGATACAGAGTGGGTGATGAAGGTAATCAGGAAGTTTGATGTGGAA
>CAKRKK010000208.1 GCA_934358235.1 uncultured Lachnospira sp. | reverse complement strand
CTCACAGAGGACCTGTATCTTAATAATTGTGTATGTCCTGAATGTGGATATTATATGAAGCTTGATGCAAGAACAAGGATATCTATGGTAGCAGATAAGAATACATTTACTGAATGGGATACTAATATAGAAGAAAGCAATCCCTGTGAATATCCAGGTTATGAGGAAAAGCTTCAGAACCTTAAAAGAAAAACCAATCTGGATGAAGCGGTATTAACAGGTGTTGGTGAGATATCCGGACAGAAGTGTGTTATAGGTGTCTGTGATACAAGATTTCTTATGGGAAGTATGGGCGAGGTAGTAGGTGAAAAGCTTACGCGCGCTGTCGAAAAGGCCACAGAATTAAGTCTGCCTGTTATTATATTTACCTGCTCAGGTGGAGCCAGAATGCAGGAAGGAATAGTATCACTTATGCAGATGGCGAAAATAAGTGCAGCACTAAAAAAACATGATGAGGCAGGCCTTTTATATATCACAGTTCTTACTGATCCTACGACTGGTGGTGTAACAGCGAGCTTTGCTATGCTTGGCGATATTATACTTGCAGAACCTGGGGCACTTATAGGCTTTGCAGGTCCAAGAGTTATAAGGCAGACCATAGGACAGGAGCTGCCAGAAGGCTTTCAGAGAGCTGAATTCCTGTTAGAGCATGGCTTTGTGGATGCAATAGTTAAAAGGGAAGAACTTAAGAATACACTCTCATATCTTCTTGATATACATAAAGTTGATATACATAAAAAAAGCGGCAGCCACGCAGCACAGCAGGAAGCCAAAGAAACAAAGGAGACAGGCAGGAGCAGGCTTGATATTATAAAGAAGTATCAGGAATATCTGAATAATATATACTATAAAAAGGTTGATAAAGAAGAGGAAAAGAAGGCTGAGGCTGACAATAACCTTTATAATGACTATGGTGTATGGGAAAAGGTGGAAATAGCAAGAAGCTGTGAAAGACCTAACGCTGCAGATTATATAGAGAAAATAACGAAGGATTTCTTCGAGCTTCATGGTGACAGAAGCTTTGGAGATGATAAAGCTATAATAGGTGGAATTGCAACATTTGGCGGTATTCCGGTAACAGTCATAGGACATATGAAGGGTAAGACTACTAAAGAAAATATATCAAGAAACTTTGGTATGCCTAATCCTGAGGGCTATAGAAAGGCACTAAGGCTTATGAAGCAGGCAGAAAAGTTCAACAGACCGGTGTTTTGCTTTATTGATACACCGGGAGCTTATTGTGGCTTAGGAGCTGAAGAGAGAGGTCAGGGTGAGGCTATTGCAAGAAATCTTTATGAGATGAGTGATCTTAAGGTGCCGGTGCTGTCTATCGTGACAGGTGAAGGAGGCAGTGGAGGTGCACTTGCACTTGGAGTTGCCAATGAGGTGTGGATGATGGAGAATTCCATATATTCTATTCTTTCACCGGAGGGCTTTGCATCGATACTGTGGAAGGATTCTAAGAAAGCAAAAGAGGCAGCGGAAATCATGAAGCTGACGGCTGCAGATTTATATGAACTTGGTATAATAGAGAAGGTCATTCCGGAATATCCGGTTATAAGTGATAACAATATTAACAGAGTAACTCTTTATATGAAGAGGATGATATGCGGTTTTATGCTTAAGTATATGAATATGGATAAAAGTGAGCTTGTTAAACACCGTTACAGCAGATTTAGAAATATGTAGATAATAGAAAGATTTGTGATATGACAATATGGTATATTACAAATCTTTTTTTATATGTTATAATGTGCGTAAAATATGAGCAATGAGTGACCTTAGTACTGCGAATAGCTATGTATGCACAGGGGTATATCACAGTACTGGTGAGTAGTGGAAGGGGATGTATATTTATGTATTATGAAAATAATCAGGATATGAATAATGCTGGTAAAGCAGTAAGTAAAAAGCGTGCAAACAGATGGACACAGATAGGTGTCGGGCTGATAGCAATAGTTCTAGGAATTATAATGAGTGTTAGCATAACAGCGCCTATGTATGTGTCAAGTATACTTAAGGAGGCGGGATTATCAACAGCAATATCACATCGTCTGATGGATACAGTATTCGATTCGCTTGGTGATAATATAGATGCTTTAGCGGACATACAGACCAGCATAGAGAATTCACAGATAATAGATAAGATTGCACAGAAATACACAACTGCTATGGTTAATGGCATGTTAGAAGAAAAGGATTATGCTGATATAGAGGTTAATATAGATTCAGAGCTTGATGAGCTTATGGATATGGCATATAACGGAATCCTTTCTAATATTAATATGGGTGATATACAAAAGAAAATAGTAAGGGCTGCACTTACTTATAGCGAAACGGCAGCAAAGCAGGCTATTAGCAATTATGCTGAGGGAATATATTCAGATATATATGACCACCTTGAGCCATTGATTGAAGTATATGGAATAATAACCTCTCTGGAATTTAAGATATTTGTGTTTGTATTTTATGCTACTGCCGTTGTCATAATAATAGTGACTAATCCGGCAAAGGTTACAGGATATACATTGCCCTGTGTATTTGTAATAACAGGACTTGTGTATATGTTTCTGGCAAATGTGTTGGGAAACAGATATGTGGCAGAGGTAAGCAACAGATATTTAGGAAGGTCGGTATTTATAGATAGCCGGATTGCATATAAGGTTATGGGGGTTATGTGCATATTTGCGGTAGTTTCGCTAGTCCTGACAGTTATATGCAGCAAAGCTGTGGATAAACACAGAGCTGAATAAATACAGGTGTGTATAAATATAAAATAATGCAGCAGCGTAATGGCAATGGTTCATTACGCTGCTGTTTTTTATTTAATAACGCAGCCTGTAGTGCCCTTAACATAGAAAAAAGGGACACCGCACTAATTGCTTAGTGCGATATCCCCAGTTAATAAACAATGAAACATACTCATTGTTTCATCAAGTATTTAATAAATGTTTAATAAGTATTCTGATAAGTATTACTTATTATTCTTCTTTTCATTTTCAAGCTTCTTCATAGCTCTTACCTTAAGTGAAAGACCAAAGAGGTTGATGAAACCATCAGCATCATGGTGGTCATAAAGGTCGCCAGTTGTGAAGGAAGCGATTGATTCGTTATATAATGAATATGGAGATGTTGTTCCAGCCTTGATGATGTTGCCCTTGTAGAGCTTGAACTTAACTTCGCCAGTTACATATTCCTGAGTCTTTTCAATGAATGCCTGAAGTGCTTCACGAAGAGGTGTTTCCCACTTTCCTTCATATATAACCTGTGCAAACTTGTTAGCAACATTAATCTTTTCAGTTGTTGTATCTCTGTCAAGGATAAGCTCTTCAAGCTGCTGGTGTGCTTCATAAAGAATAGTTCCACCAGGTGTTTCATAAACACCACGTGACTTCATGCCGACAACTCTGTTCTCTACGATGTCGATAATGCCGATACCATGCTTTCCACCAAGTCTGTTAAGTTCTCTGATGATGTCAGAAACCTTCATCTTCTTGCCGTTAACAGATGTAGGAACACCTTTTTCGAAGGTCATAGTTACATATTCGCCTTCATCAGGAGCATCCTCTGGTGAGCATCCAAGTACAAGAAGGTGCTTGTAGTTAGGCTCATTAGCAGGATCCTCAAGCTCAAGTCCTTCGTGGCTTATATGCCAGATATTACGGTCACGGCTGTAGCTTGAATCAGGACTGAATGGAAGATGAATGCCATGCTGTCTGCAGTATTCAATCTCATCTTCACGAGACTGAAG
>CAKRKK010000207.1 GCA_934358235.1 uncultured Lachnospira sp. | reverse complement strand
ATATGTTAATGATGACAGTCTTGTATCGCTTCTTAAAAGAAAAGGAATTGAATTCACAGGATATATACCAGATTCAAGTTCTTCTATAGTAGAGTTTCTTGTAGCGTATGTTCTTCCATTCCTTTTCATATATGTTATATTTGCTTTTGTATACAGAAGAATATCCAAAGGCGGCGGTATGATGGGCGGCATGGGTGTCGGCAAGAGTAACGCTAAGGTATATGTACAGAAAAAAACAGGTGTTACATTTAAGGATGTAGCAGGACAGGATGAGGCAAAGGAGTCACTTACTGAAATAGTTGATTTCCTTCATAATCCGGATAAATATTCAAAGATAGGTGCCAAGCTTCCAAAGGGTGCTCTTTTAGTAGGTCCTCCTGGAACAGGTAAGACACTTCTTGCAAAGGCTGTAGCCGGTGAAGCGAATGTTCCATTCTTTTCACTTGCAGGTTCAGATTTCGTAGAGATGTTTGTAGGTGTAGGTGCTTCACGAGTAAGAGATCTTTTCAAGGAAGCTACTAAGCAGGCTCCTTGTATAATATTCATAGATGAGATAGATGCCATAGGTAAGAGCCGTGATTCAAGGTATGGTGGCGGCAATGATGAGCGTGAGCAGACGCTTAATCAGTTACTTTCAGAAATGGATGGTTTTGATTCATCTAAGGGTATATTCATACTTGCTGCAACCAACAGACCAGAGGTTCTTGATAAGGCCTTACTAAGACCAGGCCGACTTGATAGAAGAGTTATAGTTGATAAGCCAGATCTTAAGGGACGTATCGAAACACTTAAGGTACATTCTAAGGATGTTCTTATGGATGATACTGTCAACTTTGAAGAAATAGGACTTGCAACAAGTGGTGCAGTTGGTTCAGACCTTGCCAATATGATAAATGAAGCAGCTATTGCGGCTGTTAAGGCAGGAAGAAAGTATGTATCACAGAAGGATCTTTTCGAAGCTGTCGAAGTAGTTATAGCAGGTAAGGAAAAGAAGGACAGAGTTCTTAGTAAGGAAGAAAAGCAGACAGTTGCTTATCACGAGGTTGGTCACGCACTTGTTACAGCACTTAAGAAGGATTCAGAACCAGTCCAGAAGATTACTATTGTTCCTAGAACCATGGGTTCCCTTGGATATGTTATGCAGGTTCCAGAGGAAGAGAAGTATCTTCAGAATAAGGATGAGCTTATGGCAAGGCTTGTTACTTTGGTAGCCGGACGTGCGGCAGAAGAAATCGTATTCGGCAAGGTAACTACTGGTGCGGCCAACGATATAGAGAAGGCTACTAAGATAGCTAAGGCCATGATTACACAGTATGGTATGTCAGACAGATTCGGACTTATGAATCTTGCTACAGTTGATGATCCATATCTTAATGGTAATGCAAGACTGGACTGCTCAGATGAAACAGCAGCCCAGATAGACGAAGAAGTTAAGAATATGCTTAAGGAATGCTATGAGGAAGCTAAGCAGCTCCTTACAGAGAATAGGGATGTTCTTGATAAGATAGCTCATTATCTGTATGACCATGAAACTATTACAGGTAAAGAGTTTATGAAGATATTCAGAGAAGTAAAGGGACTTCCTGAACCAGTAGATACAACAGGCTTCACACATTCTGAAAAGGTAGCAGAAAGTGTGACCTTCAATGAAGATGGAAGCTATTCATCAACACTTAACGGTCCAAGTGAAACAGATATCTGGAAGGGAATCGGTGAGGTTGATATTGAGAAGAATGGCAGTTATTCAATTAGTGAAGCTTCACAGAGTGCAGATGTTTCTAATGCCGATTCACAGAGCGTAGATGTTTCTGATGCCGATTCACAGAGTGCGGATGTTTCTGATTTACAGTATACTGATGGAGGCATAGCTTCAGGTACAAATGGTACACAGCAGACGGAAGGAAGTGCGGTTTCAGGTGTAGCTGGTACACAGCAGACGGAAGGAAGTGTGGCTTCAGGGGTTGCGGATGCAGTTGATAAAGCTGAAGAATAAAGCTAATCAGGTCAGATTAGTAATCGAAAGATAATCAAAAGATAATTGAAAGACAATTAAGAGACAAGCAAAATTAGTAATAAATATCAAAATATAACAATCTATCATAATATTATTGCTTAGACTTGAAAATAAGCTATGCATGCCATACTTAACGTAAATTCTGAGCAGTAATATTATGAACTTTTAATTCTAAATGTAAGTTCTAATTAAAGTTCCCAATAAAATGAATATAAATAAATATAAATTGAAAGTTATAGCGAATTAAATATGAATTTAATAATTCGATAAGAAAATTATTAAGAATCTGTATGTTGTTTAATATGATTTGTTATTGCATTGGACAAAAAATTGACCCGGAAATAGAGAAAGGCAAATAGGGTCACAAAATAAGAAGAGAGAGTATGGCAAAAAATGACCCAGAAAGGAGAAAAAACGAATAGGGTCACAAAATAAGAAGAGAGAGTATGGCGAAAAATGACCCAGAAAGGCGAAAAAACGAATAGGGTCACAAAATAAGAAGAGAGAGTATGGCAAAAAATGACCCAGAAAGGAGAAAAAACGAATGGGGTCACAAAATATGAAATAAGAGAAATGAGAAATATTTCATATAACTGAATTAATAAAGGAAGTTAGGTTTTAGCGAAAAATATAATGAATTAGAGGAGACAAGAGTTATGGTTGGAATGAAGGATATGCTTAATAGCGAAAAAATGTATTTAGAGGAAGTTATAAAAAAAGCAAAGCTGCAATTGGAGAAAACAGATACACAAGATAGTAAGTTAAGGATATCAGTGGATAAAGAGCGCATAAGATATTATAAATGTACTCCAGATAATAAAAAGGGAAGTTATATACTTAAAAAAGATTTAGAGGTTGCCAAAAAGCTGGCTCAGAATGAGTATAATTATAAAATATTAAAACAAGCACAAAAAAGATTGAAACAGATAGAAGATATACTCAAAGATTATGAGGATGATGAGATAGACAATTGCTTATATAAAGAACATATTGCAAAGCAAAGGTTGATAACCCCATTAGAACCGACTTGGGAAAGTAAACTTAATGAATGGGAAAAAATTGAATATAAAGGAAAAGAATTAAATGATGATACGATGGAAATATATACGCAGAAAGGGGAGCGTGTACGTTCTAAATCGGAGAAAATTCTAGCAGATTATTTTTATTATAACAATATTTCATATAAATATGAATGTCCTTTAAAATTAAATGGCTATGGAATAATATATCCTGATTTTACTTTTTTATCTCCGAGATTAGATAAAGAAATATATTGGGAACATGATGGTATGATGGATAATCCAGTATATGCCAAGAATGCAATTAAGAAAATAGAAGCATATGAAAGAAATGGCATATTTCCAGGGGAGAGGTTAATTCTTACATTTGAAACATCTCAATCAGCATTGAATAATAACATAATAGAAGCTATGGTAGAAAAATATCTTTTATAGAGGCTAAGATGTATCATAAATATTAAGTATATGGTTAAGTATAAAGCTAAGTATAAAAATATGAAAATATATTTTAGGTATTGTAATATATACTAACATATGCTAAAATGTTGCCGAATGGGTTTTGAAGTTATAGTTAACTAACTAGCTAACTAACTAATCAAAACAGAATAATCTGTTGCCATTCATACAAAGTAACTTGTAATTTGTGGGATATTTATTTGGCATTGTATTGGTTGGAATTTAGTCAGGACTTGTATTATGTCAGAATGGAGAGTAAGTTGAAGTTATCAGAGGA
>CAKRKK010000206.1 GCA_934358235.1 uncultured Lachnospira sp. | reverse complement strand
CCTTATAGCCCTTTAATAAAGCACCTATGGAATTGCTCATTCCCCTGCAGTTAATTATAAGGATAACCGGAGTAGCTGTTATATCTGCTATTTCATAGGAACTGCCCTTAGTTTCAAAGCCCTGTCCATCATAGTAGCCCATAACTCCTTCTATTATCGTTATGTCACTTTGCTGTTCCCGTACTGCTACAAGACGTCTTATTGCAGCATTATCAGTAAAATAACTGTCAAGATTACCTGTCTGTATACCAAGCACCCGCGAATGAAAGCTGGCATCTATATAATCCGGACCACACTTTAATGCCTGTGTTTTAAGTCCCATATCTTTAAAGCATTGACACAGACCACATATTATAGTTGTCTTACCACAGCCACTTCCTGTTGCTGCAAGCATTATACGACTCATTCTATCCCATCTCCTTCTATAATAAATACCGGGTTATTCGCTGCCAGCATATGATACCTTCCACGCTTTACTATCTGTGTAACAGCTATCTGGACCATATCCTTTACACAACAGCCACCAGCTTCCATAAGGGCTGTTGCTTCCTGAAGTGTTTCTAAGGTTACAGCAGTCATAACAATATGCACCCTTGGATTCTTCTTTAATATCTGCTTATATATTGTGGCAAGTTCTCCACCACTTCCTCCTATAAATACAGCATCTGGTGCTGGAAGCTTATCTATTACGTCTGCAGCATTACCATGAATAATATCTATATTATCTAATCCAAAACGTTTAGCATTCTTTCTTATAAGCTCACAGCCCTCATCGGTTCTCTCTATTGCATATACCCTTCCGGACAAAGCCTGTAAAGCAAGCTCAACTGTAACAGATCCTGTACCAGCACCTATATCATATACAACTGCATTCTTTGTCACAGACATACGGCTTAACACACTTGCACGTATATCTCTTTTTGTCATAGGCACCCCTGTGCGTATAAAACATTCATCTGGTATGCCTGTTCTTATGGCAGCGTATGGATGCTCATTACATACAGCCATAACTGTAAGACCTGCTGATTCATATTCTGTGAAAGCCTTTACTGTTCCCTGCAATATTTTTTCATTTGCATAGGAAAGGTTCTCTCCTATCCATACTGTCTCATTTCCTAAGCCTGCAAGCTCAAGTCTTTTACATATCTGTGCTGTATTCTTATGTGTAAGAAAGTACGTCAGCCTGTTCTGTAATACCGTAGGAATATAGCTTGTACTTCTGCCATGAAGACTTACAAAGGCTGCCTCATCCAAGGATAAACCTGTTTGCGCGGCAAAGTAAGCTATTGAGGATATTCCAGGCAGCACCTTATAATCATATTCTTCTGCCGGCTTTGTTCCAAGCTGCTTTAATAGCTGCTTTGTTCCACTATAAAAGCCTGTATCCCCTGACATAAGAATGATATATTTTTCCTGTGTGCATTGCTCTATAAGCCTAAGAATCCCCTCTGTGGATACCTCTGTAAATATCTTTTTATCAGACAATCCATATTGTTTTACAAGTCTTTCAGAGCCTATAATGACCTCTGCCCATTTAACTGCCTCTGCTGTCTTTTGTGTAAGATATTCCTCATTTCCTGGTCCCATGCCTGCTATAATTATCTGTTTCATTCCCTGCTCCTGCTTAGCTTTGATTTAGACAGCCCATCAGTAATTATTCTCCTTAAGAAAATGTATCACTTCTTTGAGCTTCCAGCCCTCTGTTTCAACTGGACGTTTAATTATTACAGCTTTTATTCCTGTCTTTTTAGCTGCCATTACCTTCTGTTCATAGCCGCCATTTCCGCCTGATTCCTTGGTCACAAGCACACCTATATCCAGTTGTCTTATAAGTGCCTCATTGAATTCCTCTGTAAATGGTCCCTGCATTCCTATAATATGTGACATACTAAAGCCCGCCTGTATAGCACAGCTTAGCATATCAGGTTCCGGCAGCATTCTTAAATATACTCTGCTTTCATAATTAACTATATTCTTATATTCAGGTATATTCTTACTGCCTGTTGTAAGCAATATATTCTTTTCAAGAAGAGCTGGCTCATTCAGCCTTAGCACCGCTTCCTGCATGCTGCTTACATACTCAGCAGTTCCATCAAGATTACATTCCTTTACATTATCTGCTTCTCTTAATACTCTTATATATGAAATATTCTCATTCTTACATACTGTCCTTAGGTTATCCGTTACCAGACTTGCATAAGGATGAGTTGCATCAAGCACAATATCGGGTTGTATTGCCCTTACTTCTGTATACATTGCTTCTTTTGTAAGCTTTCCTATATGTACCATTATACTTTGGCTATCAGGAAGAAGCTCACCACCATATTCTGTTGTCACATATACATGTGTAATATACTTGCTATCTGCCAGATACTCGCATAAGCCTCTGCCCTCTGTTGTGCCAGCAAACAACATAATTACTTTAGCTTTCATTCCGTTTTATATCCTCTTGGTGTGACCATTTTTCCATTAATTACCTTTGTCTGGCTGTTTCCTATATAAACCGTAGTGAACATATCAACCTCACTATCTCTTAATTCCTTTAGTGTAAGTATACGGTACTGCTCATTTTCACGCCCTATATTCTTAACATAGCCGCATATAATATCCTCTGCCTGCACTTTTAATACTATATCACATATTTCCTTAAGATAACCTGCTCTTCTGCGGCTGGATGGGTTATAAAGGCACATTACCATATCGCTGGAGGCTGCTGCAAGCACTCTTTTCTTTATAAGCTCTAATGGTGTCATGCAGTCACTAAGACTGATGACTGCGAAATCATGTGATAAAGGAGCCCCCAGACAGGCTGCACCGCTACTGGCAGCCGTCACACCTGATATGACTTTAAGCTCAAGCTCCTTAGGTGCAAGCTCATACACAAGACTTGCCATCCCATATATACCGCTGTCACCACTGCACACTAAAACAACCTCAGTTCCTTCTTCTGCCTTCTTGATTGCATACTGGCAGCGTTCTTTTTCCTGCATCATATCAGTTGAATAATATTCTTTATCAGGAAAATATTGTTTCAATATATCCACATATGTTTTGTAACCAACTATTAAATCTGCCGATGCTATTGCCGATGCTGCCTCCATCGTCATATTTTCCTTTGCACCGCTTCCAAAGCCAACTATTTTTAACATTTTAATCCTCATTTCTACACGTGTTTCACTTTCACAGGGTTATTTCTGGGACAGTCTATCCGACTGCCTCAGATAACCCTTTTTCTTTTGCTTCACGTTCTACTTTCTCACGCTCATATTTGCGACGCATATAAGTACGGTTCCATGCACGCTTACGGCGTTTGCGGTCTTCTTCTTTTATCTGTTCGGGAGTAAGTTCCAGCATTGGAACATCCAGTCTGCCTACATACTTGAGATAAATATCAATCATACAAGGGCAAGAAAATTATATAACACATTATAACACAAAATAAATGTGACATGGTGAACTGATTGAAATGCTTCTGATTTTTGTAACTGATGATTGATTGAATGATAAGGAGATTCGATACGATGGGAACGATATTTGCAACATACAATCCACACAGAAACAGTATTGATGTTTATACTTCTGCTGGCTATATGCTCCGCATTGACTGTTGGGAAGCAGAAAAGAATTTAAAGACTACACCCGGATCAGATTGTGCATTAAACGCACTTGCCATTGATGAACCACTTGAATATGCAAGATTGTATCTTGATGGAACGATGCAAATATGGGTGGATGCAGAGGACACTCTTTATTTATAATGTTAAATAATCCCCAAAAA
>CAKRKK010000205.1 GCA_934358235.1 uncultured Lachnospira sp. | reverse complement strand
ATACGGCACTTTGCCATAACAGGAATGCTGACAGCTTCCTGAATACCCTTTATCATCTTAGGATCACTCATGCGTGATACGCCACCTGCAGCTCTTATATCAGCTGGAATTCTTTCAAGTGCCATAACAGCACAGGCACCGGCAGCTTCTGCAATCTTAGCCTGCTCAGGAGTAGTAACATCCATGATAACGCCGCCCTTTAACATCTGGGCAAGACCTTTGTTTAATTCATATTGTGAAGTAGTTGTCATAATATCCTCTTTTCTGCGTATGTTTTACGCTTTTAGTGTTAATATGTGAGTGCAGGAATCTGATTCTGTCACTTAGGTTGTAGCAGCAGTCTGAATTAATTAGACAGCCGAAATAACTTGTGGATATAATAGAACTTATCTGGATATATTAAAATACTCAATACAAAGAAAAATAAGAATGTCAGTTGATATTAAACTGACATTTAAAATAGTGTTATTGATAAGATTTGGAATAAGGTCAGAAAATACATTTTTGTTATTTGATGCTGGCAGCAGGAAATGCTTTTACTTACATCATAATGAAGTCGGGGGCAAAAGCCCCCAACTTTGATACCTACGGATTGTTCCGTGTTATGCACTTCCACGTCTACGCTACGCTTCGGTCTGTGCTAAACATGTGCTACTGGCACATAGCACCTATCATCATAATATATCACTACCATCTGGCAGCTTAGATATAATGGTTTTATTAATTCTTATAAAGAATATAAGTGAAACCGTAAGAGATATAAGCTCGGCGATAGGAAATGCCCACCATACAGCATTCAGACCTCCAAGTCTTGAAAGTATGTAAGCTGCCGGAATAAGTACTATAAGCTGTCGCATGATAGATACAAGCATACTGAATACAGCTTTTCCAAGTGCCTGGAATACAGTTCCACATACAATACAAAACCATGCAATAAGATAGTGGAAACCAATTATCCTTAGGGCTGTAATACCTATGCTTAGCATATCTTCAGATGCGTTGAACATACTAAGAAGTAGCTGTGGAATACCCTCAAAGCAAATAAAACCAATGAAGGTAAGGCAAAAAGCAGTTATAAGACTTAGCTTGATTGTTTTAAGCATACGCTTTCTATTCTGTGCACCATAATTATAAGCAATAATAGGTGTAATACCATTATTCAGGCCAAACAGCGGCATAAAGAAGAAGCTCTGAAGCTTGAAGTAAACGCCGAATACAGCAGTAGCTGTAGAAGAAAATTCAATAAGAATTCTGTTCATACAGTAGGTCATAACAGAACCGATAGACTGCATAATAATAGATGGAATACCTATTGCGTATATCATACCAATAATGTGTCCTTCAGGCTTAAAGCCGCTGAAGTTAAGCTTGATTTCGTGGTTAAACTTATGATTACATATGCAGGCAACTATGGCGGCAACACATTGTCCTATAACAGTTGCAACGGCGGCACCAGTTACTCCGAGCTTAGGACACCCAAGAAGACCGAATATCATAATTGGATCAAGAATAATATTCGTAAGAGCACCGCATAGCTGTGAGGTCATACTGAATATAGTACGTCCTGTTGAAGTTAACAGACGTTCAAAGAAAATCTGTCCAAGCAGACCAAAGGAGAATATCATAACAGTACTTAAGTAATCAATTCCATATTCCATAATCTGCATATCAGCACTTCCTATCTGGCTTGCATAGAAAGGCTTAACAATGGTGAAGCCTAACACTAAGAATACAATATAGCTGCAGATATATAAAAATGCAGCATTTGAAGCAATAGTATTGGCTTTCTTATAGTTATGTTCGCCTAATGATTTAGATAAAAGTGCATTCATACCAACACCGGTTCCAGTAGCAACTGCAATAAGGAGTGTCTGGAGTGGAAATGCAAGAGAAACGGCAGTAAGAGCGTTCTCAGATAACTTTGCAACAAATATACTGTCAACGATGTTATAGAGTGCCTGAACAAGCATCGAAATCATCATTGGCAGAGACATATTAAATAATAGCTTTGCTATGGGCATAGTACCCATTTTGTTTTCTGTCTTTGGGGCAGATGTAGATTCCTGAGTCATAATTCCTCCTGTGTATTAATAATTAGTTTGATGTCTGGCATATCATAATGTGACAATAAACTTATTAAGTATAGCATAAATTAAAAAATGGTACAACGAAAGGGAAAACTAATAAAAGTAAATTGTAAATATATAAGGAAAAACTAATAAATAATACCGGAATGAGTATAAGACACCCATTCCGGTATTAAAATAAGCTGCTTATATAAAACGGTATAGCTTATAGCTGCTGCTTTAATACAGCTCTTTCGTTCATTGGAATATCTAATATATCCATTGCCTCGTCAGCGGATTTATTAAGCTTGTTCATAATGCTTTTAATGGATTTTAGATTCGCATCGGCGAGACCTTCTGCACGGCCTTCGGCGAGACCTTTCTCACGGCCTTCCGCGAGGCCTTCCTGACGACCTTCGGCGAGACCTTCCTCACGAGCCTCCTGACGTTTTACAGCCATAACCCCTTCTTCATCATATTCAAAAATACTCACATCAATCACCTCGTCCCTATGCTTTACAAAGAAGTCAGATAGCACATCATCTTTAATACATTCATCTACAGCTTCAATAACAGCCAATCGTACTTTCATGCCTAGTTCATCTATCTTATAGCGGACCTTGTTTACAAATGTCATGTAGTCTTTAAGGGACTGACAACGGTCAAGAATATCAGTAGTAAATAATCCAGAGGTATCAGCTATGTCATAGGTAGCATGTGGGTCAGAGGAATCCCTCAAAGCTTGGTCATAATTAAGGTTAATTACAGTAACCTTTAAATCCAGCTCTGGAAAAGCAGAAGGACATTCAAACATATCTGACAGCTTAAGAATCTGAATACGCTCCTTCATAGGCTCTCTTCCATTATAGAAGGTAATGAAATGAGGTGTCGGAAGCTTAATCATACTTTTCCTGTGTAACATACTGTTAGAAAACATATCTTTAAAGACCTCTGATACATAGTGTAAAAACCTGAGGGGTAAATTGTAATTAATAGTTGACTGTTGTTCAAACATATACAATTCATAACTAAATACGAAGGAAGCATCATTCTTATACTTCATATATACGCCACCCTTCAAAGTAGTGATAGTGAGTTCACTGATATCTGTGTGTGATGAATTATTGAGCGCATTGTATAAATCTAATAGATTGCGTTTGTCTGAGTATAACAGGCAAAATACGTTGTCACTATATCTTTTCGTAGTAGTTGATGAGTTATCATTATTCTTAGTTTTATATTGTGAATGGATATTATCATTAGATTTCATAGGCAGATTCTCCTTTAGTAAATTAATAAATAGTTAGATATTAGAGCTAACAACAGACAAATCTACTATGAAATCAATATAATATTCTTATAGTTATATTCTAACATCAGCCTACGCATATAACAAGTACAAATAGATAGTGGTATAGAATAGTAATATAGAATCCATAAATAGTTAGATAGATTAAACATAGTGTCTGTCTGGTAAGTTATGGGAATGGTCTGATACTGAATCCAGTAAAAAATAAATATAGAATATAAGAAGCTAAAAAATGTATATCATATAATAACATCTTATATATCCTTGACTTAATTAAGTATATTAATACTATAAAATAATAACGTGACAATGTCAATATATAATTAACAAAAAATATAAATAAAATACAAAAGAAATATAAAAAGAAATATAAAAGAAATACAAAACTTCTTGAAACATATTAAT
>CAKRKK010000204.1 GCA_934358235.1 uncultured Lachnospira sp. | reverse complement strand
TGGTATTCAGGCATTCGAGCCAATACTTGTAGAAGGTAAGGCTATTAAGCTTCACCCACTTGTTTGTACAGCGTTTAATGCCGATTTCGATGGTGACCAGATGGCCGTGCATCTTCCATTATCTGTGGAAGCACAGGCAGAATGTAGATTTATGCTGTTATCACCTAACAACTTACTTAAGCCTTCAGATGGTGGTCCTGTTGCCGTTCCTTCACAGGATATGGTACTTGGTATTTATTATCTTACACAGGAAAGACCAGGAGTTAAGGGTGAAGGTAAGATATTCAAGAGTGTTGATGAGGCACTTCTTGCATACGAGAATGGCGTAATTACTCTTCATTCAAGAATTAAGGTTAAGATATCTAAGAAGAATGCAGCAGGAGAAGAAATATCAGGCGTAGTTGAGTCTACACTTGGACGTTTCATTTTTAATGAAATACTTCCTCAGGATCTTGGATATGTAGATAGAAGCAAGGAAGAGAATTTCTTACTTCCAGAGGTTGATTTCCACGTAGGAAAGAAGCAGTTAAAGGATATATTACAGCACGTTATCAATACACATGGTACAACAACTACTGCTGAGGTTCTTGATGATATCAAGGCAATGGGTTATAAGTACTCAACAAGGGCAGCTATGACAGTTTCTATTTCAGAAATGACTGTGCCACCTGTTAAGAAACAGCTTATTGCTGAGGCTGAACAGAAGGTTGAAAGAATCAACATGAACTACAACAGAGGCCGTTCAACTGATGAAGAAAGATATAAGAATGTTATAAGAGTATGGCAGGAAACAGATAAGACATTGCTTAAGGCACTTCTTGATGGTCTTGATAAGTATAATAACATCTTCATGATGGCCGATTCAGGTGCCCGTGGTTCTAACCAGCAGATTAAACAGCTTGCCGGTATGCGTGGACTTATGGCTGATACATCAGGTCATACTATTGAACTTCCAATCAAGTCTAACTTCCGTGAAGGTCTTGACGTATTGGAGTACTTCATTTCAGCGCATGGTGCCCGTAAAGGTCTTTCAGATACAGCTCTTAGAACAGCCGATTCAGGTTACCTTACAAGACGTCTTGTTGATGTTTCACAGGATCTTATTGTCAGGGAAACAGATTGTAGTGTAGGTAAGGCTATACCAGGTATGTACGTTTACTCATTTGTTAATGACAGAGCTACTAACTCAAGTGATGCTAAGGAAGATATTCTTGAGCCATTACAGGAGCGTATTACAGGTAGATATCTTGCAGAGGATATTAAGGATCCAGCTACAGGTGAGATTATAGTTGCAGCTAACCATCTTGTAACACCTAAGAGAGCAGAAGCTATTATCAAGACAGGTGTTAACCAGGTTAAGATAAGAACAATCCTTACCTGCCGTTCACATATTGGTGTTTGTGCTAAGTGTTATGGATCAAACCTTGCAACAGGACAGACAGTTCAGATTGGTGAAGCAGTTGGTATTATCGCAGCCCAGTCTATCGGTGAGCCTGGTACACAGCTTACTATGAGAACCTTCCATACTGGTGGTGTTGCCGGTGATAACATTACTCAGGGTCTTCCTAGAGTAGAAGAGCTTTTCGAGGCAAGAAAGCCAAAGAGCCTTGCAGTTCTTGCAGAGTTCGGTGGAACAGTAAGCTTCGCAAGGACAGATAAGAAGACAGATATTGTTATTACTGATGACGAAGGTACTTCTAAGTCTTATCCAGTATCAAGAGATACAAGAGTTAAGGTTCAGGAGGGACAGGTTGTTGCAACTGGTGAGGAAATCACAGAGGGTTCTGAGAATCCACACGATATCGTAAGAATTCTTGGTGTAAGAGCCGTTCAGGATTATATGCTTAGAGAGGTTCAGAAGGTTTACCGTATCCAGGGTGTTGATATCAATGATAAGCATATCGAGCTTATTGTTAGACAGATGCTTAAGAAGATAGTTATTGACTCTGCTGGTGATTCAGAGTTCTTACCTGGTTCACAGGTTGATACTCTTGAGTTTACAGAGGTTAATGAGAAGCTTGAGGAAGAGGGTAAGGTAAAGGCAACAGGAACACCTATTATCCTTGGTATTACAAAGGCTTCACTTGCTTCAACATCATTTATGTCAGCAGCTTCCTTCCAGGAAACTACAAAGGTTCTTACTGATGCAGCTATCAACGGAAAGATTGATCCACTTATCGGTCTTAAGGAAAATGTTATCATAGGTAAGCTTATCCCAGCAGGTACTGGTATGAAGAGATATCAGAATGTTGAACTTGATACAGCTTCAGCTTATGATGAATTCGAAGAAGATGAAGATGAGGTATTAAGCTTTACTGAGGATGGAGAGGAAACACTCGACATAACAGAGGCTGTTGATGTACAGGATACAGATGCAGACAGCACAGAAGAGTAATTCTTAATACAAATAACTGAATATATATTTATAAAAGCAGAGCAGCTTATAATACCACAGTAAACAATAGTGTTTAATACATAATTGTTGCATATGGGATGGTATTATACAGAAGCTCTGCTTTTTGCTTTGGAATAAAAATATATTAAAAATTCATTTAAACTACTTGACGGATTATAAATTAAAATATATACTAGTTAAGCGTGCGAAATGGAAAAAGTCTGTTTTGTGCGTTGTAATAAATTATTCTTAGTTATTATACTAAGTGCAACCATTCATTATTCTAATTCCGGGAGGTGAAAAAGGAATGCCAACATTTAACCAGTTAGTAAGACAGGGAAGAAAGTCAACAGTTAAGAAGTCTACAGCTCCAGCTCTTCAGAAGGGATATAACTCACTTCAGAAGAAGACTACAGATGTATCTGCACCACAGAAGAGAGGTGTTTGTACTGCTGTTAAGACTGCAACACCTAAGAAGCCTAACTCAGCTCTTAGAAAGATCGCCAGAGTACGTCTTTCTAATGGAATCGAAGTTACTTCATATATTCCAGGTGAAGGCCACAATCTTCAGGAACATAGCGTTGTTCTTATCAGAGGTGGTAGAGTTAAGGATTTACCAGGTACAAGATATCATATCATCAGAGGTACACTTGATACAGCAGGTGTAGCTAAGAGAAGACAGGCACGTTCTAAGTACGGTGCTAAGAGACCTAAGGATGCTAAGTAATTCATAAAGAATTAAGCATCATAAGTCTGTGATTGATTTACAAGGTGAATCAGAATATTTGCAGATTATTGCATACAATAATTTACGAACAATTAAATTAAGAGTGCCGGAGTTAGATTAATCCGAAGGTTGCAGGTTTAAGATATAACGGCTCGAACACAATTTAATTTGTGAGTACCTATGAATTAATGAAACGTCGTTGGTTGAAGGCTAGTGAGGCCGTAAGGCGTTCATTAGTGTGAAATAATAACGACAATACAATGTTAAGGAGGGAAGAACCGTGCCACGTAAAGGACATACTCAGAAAAGAGATGTATTAGCAGATCCTATTTACAATAACAAGGTGGTTACTAAGCTTATCAACAACATTATGCTTGATGGTAAGAGAGGAGTAGCTCAGAAGATTGTATATGGAGCATTTGACAGAGTTGCAGCAAAGACTGAAAGACCTGCTTTAGAAGTATTCGAAGAGGCTATGAACAATATCATGCCAGTTCTCGAGGTAAAGGCAAGACGTATCGGTGGTGCAACATATCAGGTACCTATCGAAGTTAAGCCAGATAGAAGACAGGCTTTAGCTCTTCGTTGGATGACAGCATTCTCAAGAGCAAGAGGCGAGAAGACTATGGAAGAAAGACTCGCTAACGAAATTCTTGATGCAGCTAACAACACAGGTGCATC
>CAKRKK010000203.1 GCA_934358235.1 uncultured Lachnospira sp. | reverse complement strand
ACATCAGAATCCTTTGCTTTTTCAATGATTTTATCTGCAAGATAACCTTTTCCGGTAGCAAGTATTTTAGGTGCCTGTTCACCTTTATTATACTGCAATGCAACAGCTATTTTAGGCTTTTTAGCTATACTGCCCTTAAGATTATTATACCTGCTGTCTGTGTTATTGTTTCCATAAGTGTTATCAGCCATATATAATACACACCTTTCTATGCCTTTACATCAAGTATATATTGACCATTATTCTCAGGCTTTATATCTCTTTGTATAAAATCGTTTACAAAGTTGAATTCATCCTTTACATTTTCTGAAACCTTCATCTCAAAATGAGTAGAATAACCAAGCTTTTCAAGGCGTTCATTTAATTCATCAATATGAGAATAAACAAAATCAAGTAAAGCTTCACTTTCTAATATGAAATTAGTGGTTATATTTTTTTTGTTAAGCTTTACATAAATGTCTATTGGTCCAAGATTCTCCATATCAAGATGCAGCATTGCGCTTACTTCCTCTGGATTGTGACTTAGTGCTTTTTTGTTAGTAAATACATATAGTTCGCCATTGCCCTCGCTCTCTGAGAATTTAAGAGGCATCTGAAAAAAAGTCATATTTTTATTAAGGTCATTCATAAAATCAATATTACTTTTTATGTCCTGCATGCTTTTAGACAATTCCTCATTTATATTATTGCTTTTAAACACACCTTGCACATCTTCTATATTCTTCCGGACTCTTTTATAAAAGCTGTTAACAGGATTGTCTGTATATTCGCCAACATCCTTAGGTGTAAGCCGCATAGTTTCAGTTATAAACTGTCCAAGAAGCTGCTTAAAGGAAGTTGAATTCGCAGGCTCTGACATTGCGGCTGCTAATCTGTTATTATTCAGTATGTAATTAATAGTATCCTTTACTGATATATTATCCTTTACTATTCTGTCAGACAGCTTACTGCCAGCATCAGATAAGCTGTTAAGTGTATCTGTAAGCTTGTTAATATACTCTTTGGAAAAGGCTTCTTTTAATGGTTCAGACTTTACCTCATCCGCTGTGTTTTCTGTTTTATACATACCATTTATAATATCTTTAATATCAGATATAGCAGACGTATCAGCAGATGCCACAGCCCCGCTTATATTATTATAAAGCTTTAAGCCGAAGGAATTAAGCTGGTTATTTATCTGTGCATCAAAGCTCTTATAAGCTTCAAAGGAAGTAATATTTTCTGAATCAACTGGCATATTAAGACGTATGAGATTCGCTATTGTATTAATGTCTGTTCCAGGATGTTGTATCATAAGCCTGCTTATATTGTTAAGCATATCGGAATTAACTGGCATATTAAGAGAAAGTAATTCCTTAAGCATGGCAGTATTCTCATCAGTTGGATATAGGCCTGCTGCAAGAAGAGCTTTGTTTATGAACATATCCTGCTGTTCACCCTGTGATATAACCTTTAAGGATATCTGACTATCTGTTATATTTTTCACAAGAAAGGTAATATTATCCCCCTTTGCGACGCTGGCATCACCTGTTAACTGTGCCGATAATAAAGAACCATCCTTAAAGCCGATAACCACCTGGGAATCCTTTATCTGGTTAATGTTTCCGGATAAAATATCTCCCGGCATAAGATTCTTTAAGATTGAGTAGGCATTTGTATTAACCTGACTCATAGCTGTATTTTTTATTGATTGTATGCCAGAGTCATTTACGGAAGTATTATATGAGCCATCAGATGGTTTAGTACTTCCAGATGATATGTTAGATAGCTGTTGTACATTAATATCCATACCATTCCCCATTTCTTCATCTATAAATACATTGAAAATAAGTGATAGAATTCCTATTATCACTTATTTTATATATTTTTTAATATATGTTTTTCTATGTATTGGACAAGGACCATATTCTGCCAGTGCTTCTCTATGCTGCTTTGTCCCATAGCCCTTATGCTTTGCAAATCCATATTCAGGATATAACTTATCATAGCCATACATTATGCGATCCCTTGTTACCTTTGCAATAATACTTGCACTTGCAATAGAAAGACTCTTAGCGTCACCTTTAATGATAGGTATCTGTTTTATGTCAATTCCTGGTATATTAACTGCATCATTAAGTAATATACCGGGTGTTACAGTAAGATTATTAATTGCCTGCTGCATAGCTTCATAGGTTGCATTAAGTATATTAATTTCATCAATTCTTTCAGGAGCTGCTATACCAACACCGACTGAAACAGCTTCCTTCATTATTATATCATAAAGCTCTTCCCGTTTCTTTTCACTAAGCTTTTTAGAATCATTGACATATAATATCCTGCTGTCTTTTGGCAGTATCACAGCACCTGCTACAACAGGTCCGGCGAAGGGGCCTCTTCCAGCCTCGTCTATACCGCATATAAATTCATAGTCAGAATATTCTTTTTCATAAGCGCACATTTCCTCTATGCGCTGTTTCTCTAGCTGAAGCTTAAGAGCTTTTTTTTCTTCGCGTTCCTTAGCTGTTGGCATTATCATTATTCCTTTCGAGTGTAATTCTTCCAAGACGTCCACTTCTGAAGTCATCAAGTATTATATTAGATGCTTTTTCGTAATCAATAGCATTTCCTTTTTTTATACAGCCCCTTTTAATAGCAGCCTGTTCCATGATGTAAAGCGCTATGGAATTATCAGGATTAATAGACTTTTCATCATAGCTGGCAGCTACTGCCGCTTTATCCAGGTTATATCTTTCTATGATATTATCAGGATAATTATTATACACATAGTTAATAGTATCTATTGCAAGCTCTTCGATATTAAGTATATTATCATTAATAGAACCTATCATCGCAAGCCGCATACCGACCTCCTGGCTTTCGAATCTTGGCCATAGAATACCCGGAGTATCAAGCATTTCTACATTCTTACCAAGCTTAATCCACTGCTTTCCCTTTGTAACACCGGGTTTATTGCCAGTTTTAGCACTTGCCTTTCCTGCAAAGGAATTAATAAAAGTTGACTTTCCAACATTAGGTATTCCGACAACCATAGCTTTAATAGTTCTATTCATGATACCTCTTTGTTTATCACGTTCAAGCTTATTGGCACAAGCCATCTGTATAAGGTTGTTGACCTGCTTAACCCCGGAATTATCTCTGGAGTTGAGCTTCAGACAATATATATTCTTACTGTTAAAGTACGCAATCCATTGGTTAGTTATACTATCATCAGCTAAATCCGCCTTATTAAGAAGAATGATTCTTGCTTTATTAGCCGCAAGACTGTCTATATCTGGATTGCGGCTGCTCATTGGCACTCTGGCATCAACGATTTCTATTACAAGATCAATCAGGCTGATATTTTCCTCCATCATTCGTTTAGCCTTAGTCATATGTCCAGGATACCAGTTAAAGCTGCTTCCCTTATTAGCTGCGGTCTGTCTGCCATCATTTTTAATATCCTTTTTTTCTTTTTTTACAGACCGTTTATCCTTTGATATGGATTTATTATTTGAAATATTGTTTTTTTCCGAACTATTTTTGCGTAAATTATTATTTTTTGAATTATTATTTCTTGAATTATTGTTTTTTGAATTATTATTTTTTGAGTTACCTTTTTTTTGATTGTTGCTTCTTGATTTCTGCATATAACTGCCTTTCATAATTTATTTAACAAAACGTATATCTTCCAGAGGGTGTAAAACCATCCATACTTTTCCTGCTATATGTTCTTTTTTAACCATTCCGATGCTTGAAAATCTGCTATCTTCACTATTGTTTCTATTATCTCCCAGACAAAAATATTCATCATCTGCAAGCTGTATTTCATTAGCTG
>CAKRKK010000202.1 GCA_934358235.1 uncultured Lachnospira sp. | reverse complement strand
CATAGGTTCAGCAGTAGGAATGGGCAATATATGGAGATTTCCATATATGGTATCAGCATGGGGAGGTATGACATTCCTTATTCCCTATGTAATATTTGTAGTATTAATCAGCTCTACGGGTGTTATTGAAGAAATGGCGCTAGGTCGTGCAACAAAAGGTGGTCCGATAAAAGCCTTTGGTGACTGTGTGCAGATGCGTACAGGAAAGAGTGGCAAGACGGGTAAGAGAAAAGCAGGAGAAGCAATAGGTGTAATACCAGTGCTTGGCTCACTTGCAATGGCCATGGGTTACACAGTTGTTGTCGGCTGGATATTCAGGTATACATATCTTGCTTTGTCTGGAAAGCTGTCTGGAATGGGACAGGATATGGCTGCAATAGGTGGCATGTTTGACAACACAGCAAGTGCATTTGGTAATAACATATGGCTTATAATTGCCATGGTAGTAACTGTAGTGATTATGGCATTCGGTGTTGCCGGTGGTATTGAAAAGGCAAATAAGGTTATGATGCCATTACTTTTTATAATGTTTGTAGGACTTGGAATATATGTGTTCACTCTTCCTGGTTCTGGCGCAGGATATAAGTATATATTTACTCTTAATCCTAAGGGACTTCTTGATATAAAGCTTTGGATATATGCTTTTGGACAGGCATTTTTCTCACTTTCAATAGCAGGAAACGGAACTGTTATATATGGTTCATATTTAAGTGATAAGGAAAATATCGTATCATCTGCGAGAAATGTAGCGTTGTTTGATACAATTGCTGCGATATTGGCAGCCATGGTTATTATCCCAAGTATGGCGGCAGGCGGTGCTGAATTATCTTCAGGCGGTCCTGGACTTATGTTTATCTACCTTGTAAATGTATTCAATGGTATGTCAGGTGGAAAGCTTGTAGGAATGGTGTTTTATATATGCGTGCTTTTTGCAGGAATGAGTTCTCTTATTAATCTGTATGAAGCACCTGTTGCAACATTACAGGAAAAGTTAAAGCTCAACAGAGTAGCCTCAGTAGGAATTATAGGGGTAGCAGGATGTTTAGTTGCACTTGTTATTCAAGGAATAGTATCAGGCTGGATGGATGCGGTATCTATCTATATCTGCCCACTGGGAGCCATGCTTGCAGCTATTATGTTCTTCTGGGTAGCTGATAATAAGTTTGCGCTTGATGCAGTTAACAAAGGAACCAGTAAGCCTGTAGGTAAATGGTTTATTCCACTAGGAAAATATGTACTTGTCCCACTTGCATTTGTAGCACTTGTTGCTGGTGCGGTACTTGGTGGAATAGGGTGATATAGTTGTTTAACACACATTCTTAACGTACGGACGACAGCATATATGAGAAAAGCAGGTGTGCATACATCAACGATGCCAGAAGCTTCAATTGGATATTTCTAAGACTTTTCATATACGTAATGGTAGTTTCCGCTACCGTTCGATACGGGACATCCGTGTCCCATATCTCACTTCCACAGACATCCGTGTCTGTGGATAGCTGGGTAGTTAAGGAAAAGTCTAAGAACTATCACAATTGAACTTCAAGTGCATCTTATGATGTTTGCACACCTGCTTTTCTCATATATGCTGTCTGACTTTGGCTTAATTTACGAAAAATGAATGTGGATTTAATTGAATATTCAGTATTACATTATGCCGTAACACAGACAAATATAAGCTACAGGCGGTCCTGCATACTATGTGAAATGCACTTGAAGTTTGATTGTGATAGTTCTTAGTCTTTCCCTTAGGCAACCAGCTAGCTTCGTACACGGATGTACGAAGCAGCGAAGCCGCGCCATGGACGGCGCGTCTGAGCGGTAGCGTCAGTTACCATAGTTTACATGGAAAGACTTAGAAATATCCAATCAAAGCTTCTGGCATTGAACATAGTGTGCAGGACTGCCTGTAGCTTATATTTGTCGTCCGTTCGTCACCAACTAATATTCAATTAAACAACAACATTTCCATTTCTATGAGTAATCAGCCACGCTGTTACAACAGCAACAGCTGGTACTGTAAGTATAACTCCTATACTTCCGGATACTCCCTGCATAATCTCTATACCTATATTATACGAATTAATAATCTGTCTGAACGGAAGATTATATGCATAGTTAATAACAAGCTCACTTACTGCACTTCCTACAAAAGCAAGTATAAGCGTATTTGACATAGTTCCCATCATATCACGTCCAACATTCATACCGCTTTTAAACAATTCGAAGCAGCCAAGCTGTGGTGCTTTGTCATGGATTTCACATATTGCCGATGATACAGACATTGCAACATCCATGACAGCCCCCAAAGAAGCTATGAGAATTCCTGAAAATAACAGCCCGCCTATCTGGATATTAGTTATCTGCCCTATATAAGAAAGCGTTTCTATGTTTGATACATTATATCCGTCTATATCTGCCACCTTGCCAAACAGCCATGCTGATAAACCTGCAAGAAGCACACCTGGTACTGTCCCGGCTATTGCACATATTGTTTTTACTGTAAAGCCACTGATAAGATACATAGTAACTATTGTTGTTATAATTGTAATGATAACGGCAGCCCAGAATGGAGAGAATCCTCTGTATATAAGAGGTATGTATATCATAAATATTGACACGAACGTAAACACAAGTCCAACTACTGACTTAACACCATTCTTTCCACCTATTATACATATGAGCAGTAAAAATATTCCTACAAATGCAGCCACTGCCACTATTCTATCCTTTGAGTATACTGAGACATTTTTAGAACTACCCGATACACTCATATGCACTACCACCGAATCTCCCTTTTCACATACTGCTCCGAACAGGTTTCCCTCGGCACTTGTGGCATCTACTACTTCTCCCTTATACTCTCCGGATGTAAGCTGCACCTTTAACCGCTGATATCCGACCCTTATTCCGTCAGGTGACAGATTATCCTCTACCACCTCGATTACTCTTGCATTCTCATATGAATAACCCAGTGTTGTTACTATTGGTTCTTTATCTGTAACCCTCAGCCTGTCTGCCGCAAATATAAATGCTGCAATACATATCACAACAACCACTGCTTTTACAACCACTTGTTTCTTACCTGACATTTACTTTTCCTTCTTAAAGCATATTAATCCATATATTTTTACTGGTTAAGCTTCTTTTTCTTTCTTTCTACAAGTATAATACCTGCTGCACCTGCCATTGAAAGACCTGCTGCTGTGTACCATACTGCTGCCTTAGCTGTATCCCCAGTCTTAACCGTGCTGCTTGAACCAGATGCATTTGCAGATGAGTTTCCTGAACCAGATACATCCTGACCAGCTTCACCATTATCCTCTGTGCCTGTCTTATTTCCTGTACCTGCAGTATCATCTGTTCCGTTTCCTGCTGCATTGTTATTATTTTCTGTGTTGCCCTTGTTATCATTATTCTCTACAGTCGCAAGACCCTTAACTGCATCCTGTAATGATGTTACTGCACTAGCTATATCTTTTGTTGTGCTTTCTGCATTTTCTGTAACAGCCTTTGCTGCTGTTATAGTATCTTCAAGAGTCTTTAAAGAAGCCTCTGTATAATTACCAGCCTTCTTAGCTGTATCATATGCAGTCTCTGCCTTTGCTATTTCTGTATCAAGGGCTGTCTTATCTGCCTGCTTTACAATCGTATATGCAGTCTTAACACTGCCATCTGCTACAAGTTCTTCATTAGTTGCTGCATCATAAGTCTTTACTGTAAGAGTTGTATCTGTTATATCAAGAACAGAATATGTAGGTCTCCAGCTCTGGCATCTTGCTGCTATATAATCCTGCTGTGTACCAATAAGCTGATAATACTTACT
>CAKRKK010000201.1 GCA_934358235.1 uncultured Lachnospira sp. | reverse complement strand
CTCCCTCCTAAGTGACAAGTTTTTATTATTTCACTTGTCTACCTAGAAGGGAGCATATCATCGTTAAAGCGACAGCCACTTTTTAATATATTTATTAGCTTTTGTATTAAATATTAAGGAGTTGTCTTGGCAGCATTATTACTGTTATTGTCTGTATTCTGATTAGCTGCTGGCTGGTTAGCAGGTGTATCCTGTGTTGTAGCCTTGATAGTTGCTGCTGTTGAAGCTTCAGTAGCAGAAGGCTTTTCTGTTGCAGCAGGAGTGGATGCCTCAGTAGGAGCCACAGTAGGAGCAGCAGTAGGAGCCACAGTAGCAGCCTCAGTTGCCTTGATAGTTGTTTCAGCCTTTTTAGTTGTCTGGGCTTTAGTTTCAGCTACGGCTTCAGCAGTTTTGGTTGTGGTAGAAGAATTCTTATTATAAGAAGAAATTTCATTTAACTTATAGAAAGAATTATAATTAGGAATATTCTTTACTTCTGCCTCGTAATATTCATCAACATCGAATATTTCACCCTGCTCAATCTTATCAATAAGCTGTTTTGCGATTTCAACATCACCAGTATATAACTTTGACATAGAGGCATTAGTTCCCATCCATAAGCTAGGAAGAGAATCTGGTTCAGCTCCTACGCTGTAGGACTGAACATTCCAGCCTCTTGTATCTGCTAACTGGCCCTTTACAAGAGCTGTTATATCAGATGTAGGCATGCTTGTAAGTATCATATCACCGACAGAATCTAATATTGCGCTGTATCTTGTAAGAATAGCAGGTGATGTAAGCTTTGATATAACACCAGTAAGTGCTGATAACTGGTTGCGTCCTCTCTGATAATCACCATCAAGGAAAGCCTTTCTTTCACGGCAGAAGGCAAGAGTCTGTGCACCATCGCATTCATTCTCACCTACAACAAAGTGATAGGTTTCAGGTGCAGCTTCCCAGCCGTTTTCGAAATCGACATCAGAGTTAATAGTTACACCGCCAAGGGCATCTACAACAGCAACGCAGCCGGTAAAGTTAACCTTGACGCTATAATCAATATTACATTCATATAATCGGTTGAGAGTTGCAATAGAATACTCTATACCCCAGTTTCCTGCATGGGTAAGCTTATCCATACCTTTCATGCCCTCGCTTAGATTCTCCATATATACATAAGCATCTCTTGGAGTTGTGATAAGAAGAATCTGTCTTGTTACAGGATTAGCTACGCATAATACGTTAACATCACTACGTCCTGTAGACTTTATCTTACCTTCCTCATCATTACCTGAGATATAGATAATGAAAGGCTCTTCATTGACCTTTTTGTCAGAGGCACTTAATTCAATTTTTCTTGTAAGCTCAATAGTTCCTATAATTTTAATAGAGTCTTTTAAGGCTTCGTTTTCGTCATATAACATCTGAAGAGAATCATCATTGATAATAACTGCCTGTATGTCAGTTCCTGCATTGAGTGCATCAAACATATCAATCCAGGTCTGATATTCTTTAGTAGATATATTAGCTGTATGATCATAGTTGATTCGTTTGATAGCATCCTTGTTATCGTCTGAATTAGCAGATGAATTGTATCCAAAGTTATAAGATATAGCGTCCTTTATTGTTGCAGCCTTATCATTTTTTAAAACAACAACATCTACTATATCAGTTGTAGTCTTAACATTACTTATCTTGTTAAGAGTGTCATCAATCTTGCTTGTAAATAAAAATGTATATAATAAAACACCTGATAATAAAACAGCAAGAACTTTACCTATTATATGTGTTTTAGTAAACTGCGAAGCAAAATTATATATTGCTATAAGAACGAGAATAATATCAAGTATAATTGCATACTTAAGCGGAAGTATATCAAGCTTATACAGCTTTAACAATGCAAGCACAGTAAATACAAGCTGTATGACAACAAGAACAATTCCGGCTAATGTAGACCAGGCTCTTAGCTTACGTTTCTTTTCACTATCAGTAAGGTCTGCACCTTTTTTAAAGAGATATTGCATATCTCCTTTAACCTTGTCAATAATCTTTGACATAAAACCTCCTTAATTGCTTGAAGTACATTATCTCCATATAAAATGAAGAGTTCCTTCTGTAATAAATATTGTCTGATTCACTTAAAATGTAACAAATGTGTTACTAAAATGTAAAAAAATAATAACACACAAAGAATAATATATCATATATATGTGTAAAAATAAATAAAATAGAAGTAAAAAAGTAAGTAAAAAATGAAAAAAGTATATATTTAAAGAGCGTAAAAAACATTTTTACCATTATTAAGTATTATGTAAAAATATGTAAATAAAATGTATAATTATATCCTTAAAAATGCTTAATAATATAAAGACAAAACAAGTGAAAATTAATCGTTAACCTAATTAAACTTAATAATATTCAAAAATGCTCTGTTTTATTATGTCTAACATATAAAAAACTTGCAAAAATTAAGTCATATTTATATAATATTATCTGGGTAACGTACTAAAGCGTACGAATATTAATTAAAAGGAGTTAAACGG
Source organism: uncultured Lachnospira sp. (assembly GCA_934358235.1). GTDB lineage: Bacteria > Bacillota > Clostridia > Lachnospirales > Lachnospiraceae > Lachnospira. The sequence goes on along the minus strand of CAKRKK010000201.1, from coordinate 1,346 downwards.
TTATGGGATATGTTGATGAAGTATTAGAATTAGTTTCTAAGAAAAATGCAGATCAGCCAGAATTTTTACAGGCTGTAACAGAGGTTCTTAACACATTAAGACCAGTTGTTGAAGCTAACGAGGAGCTTTACAGAAGCAATGCAATTCTTGAAAGAATTACAGAGCCAGACAGAGTATTAATGTTCCGTGTACCTTGGGTAGATGATAAGGGACAGGTTCAGGTTAACAGAGGTTTCAGAGTACAGTTCAACAACGCTATCGGACCTTACAAGGGTGGTTTAAGATTACATCCATCAGTTAACTTAGGTATTATCAAGTTCTTAGGTTTTGAGCAGATTTTCAAGAACTCACTTACAAGCCTTCCAATCGGTGGTGGTAAAGGTGGTTCTGACTTTGATCCTAAGGGCAAGTCAGATAGAGAAATCATGGCATTCTGCCAGAGCTTTATGACAGAGCTTTGCAAGTACATCGGTGCTGATGTCGATGTTCCAGCAGGTGATATCGGAACAGGTGCAAGAGAAATCGGTTATATGTTTGGTCAGTATAAGAGAATCAGAGGTATGTTTGAAGGCGTGCTTACTGGTAAGGGACTTACATATGGTGGTTCACTTGCAAGAACAGAAGCAACAGGATATGGTCTTCTTTACATCACAGAAGAGCTTATGAAGTGCCACGGTGATTCACTTGAAGGCAAGACAATCGCTGTTTCAGGTGCAGGTAATGTTGCTATATATGCTATCCAGAAGGCACAGCAGCTTGGTGCAAAGGTTGTTACATGCTCTGATTCAACAGGATGGATATATGATTCAGAAGGAATCGATGTAGAGCTTCTTAGAGAAGTTAAGGAAGTTAAGAGAGCAAGACTTACAGAATATGCTGCAGCAAGAAAGTCTGCTGAATACCATGAAAAGAAGAATGGTGAGCATGGTGTATGGTCAGTTAAGTGTGATATCGCTCTTCCTTGTGCTACTCAGAACGAACTTGACCTTGAAGATGCTAAGCAGTTAGTAGCTAACGGTGTTAAGGCTGTTTGTGAAGGCGCTAATATGCCTACAACTCTTGAAGCAACAGAGTACTTCCAGAACAATGGTGTAATGTTCATCTGTGGTAAGGCTGCCAATGCTGGTGGTGTTGCTACTTCTGCTCTTGAAATGAGCCAGAATAGCGAAAGACTTAGCTGGACATTTGAAGAAGTAGATGCTAAGCTTAAGAACATTATGGTTAATATCTACCACAACATTGATGATGCTGCTAAGAGATATGGTATGGAAGGCAACTATGTAGCTGGTGCTAATATTGCTGGTTTCGAAAAGGTTGTTAATGCAATGCTCGCTCAGGGTGTTTGC
>CAKRKK010000200.1 GCA_934358235.1 uncultured Lachnospira sp. | reverse complement strand
GTGCAGGTTCAGTACTTATGCCTTATGGTGGTAAGTACCAGCTTACAGAAACACAGGCTATGGTAGCAAAGCTTCCTGTTCTTAAGGGTAAGTGTGATACAGTTACTATGATGGCTTATGGCTTTGATCCATATCTTTCTAAGTGGAGCCCATATCATGGTTCTATGTATGCAGTTACTGACTCAGTAGCAAAGATAGTAGCAGCAGGCGGTGATTATAGTAAGATAAGATTCACCTTCCAGGAATATTTCAGAAGAATGACAGAGGATCCATCAAGATGGAGCCAGCCATTTGCAGCCTTACTTGGTGCTTATGAGGCACAGCTTGGCTTCGGACTTCCATCTATTGGAGGTAAGGATTCTATGTCAGGAACATTTGAACACATAGATGTACCACCTACATTATGTTCATTTGCAATAGATGTAGCTAAGGAAAAGGATATTATTACTCCAGAGCTTAAGGAAGCAGGTAACGTACTTGTAAGATTCGATATTGAAAAGGATAAGTATGACCTTCCAGTATTTTCACAGATTAAGGAGCTTTATACAGGAATACATGCTGCTATCCAGTCAGGAGCTGTTGTTTCGGCATATGTGCTTGATTCTAATGGTTTAGTTCCTGCTATAAGCAAGATGGCATTCGGTAACAGATTAGGTGTTGCAGTTGATTTATCAGTATCAGAAGAGGAGCTTTTCGCACCAGCTTATGGCTGCATAGTTGCAGAGGTTAAGGCAGACAAGCTTGCAGATATTAAGGTTCCTTACACTAAGGTTGGTGAGGTAACTGATAAGGCAGTATTCACATATAAGGATATGTCTATCAACGTAGAGGAAGCTTTAAGCGTATGGAAGGATACACTTGAGGATGTATTCCCTACAAAGGTAACAAAGGAAACAGATAAGATTGAAACACCTGTATATTCAGCAGGTAATGTTCATATATGCAAGAATAAGGTAGCAAAGCCAACAGTATTTATACCAGTATTCCCAGGTACGAACTGTGAGTATGACAGTGCTAAGGCATTTGAAAGAGCTGGGGCAGATACTATAGTTAAAGTATTTAAGAATCTTGATGCAGAAAGCATCAGAGAGTCAGTTGATGAGTTTGAAAAGGCTATCAACCAGGCACAGATTATTATGTTCCCTGGCGGTTTCTCAGCAGGTGATGAGCCAGATGGTTCAGCTAAGTTCTTTGCAACAGCATTCCGTAATGCTAAGATGAAGGAAGCGGTAGAAAAGCTTCTTAATGAAAGAGATGGTCTTGCACTTGGTATCTGTAATGGTTTCCAGGCCCTTATCAAGCTTGGTTTAGTACCTAATGGAAAGATAACAGGACAGGATGTTAATTCTCCTACATTAACATTTAATACAATAAACCGTCATATATCAAAGATGGTATACACAAAGGTGGTTACAAACAAGAGCCCATGGTTAGCAGGTGCAGAGCTTGGTAAAGTATACTGCAATCCAGCTTCTCACGGTGAAGGACGTTTCGTAGCACCTAAGGAATGGCTTGACAAGCTTTTTGAGAATGGTCAGGTAGCTACTCAGTACTGTGACCCAGAAGGCAATATATCTATGGATGAAGAGTGGAATGTCAATGGCTCTTATATGGCTATTGAAGGTATCACAAGTCCTGATGGACGCTGCTTAGGAAAGATGGCACATTCAGAAAGACGTGGAGAGTCTGTTGCTATCAATATTTATGGTGAGCAGGATATTAAGATATTTGAATCAGGTGTTAAGTACTTTAAGTAATAAGTATATAGTTAGGTAATAAGCATATAATCAGGAAAGAGAGAGCTGACATATAAGGTCGGTTCTCTCTTTTTATCTAATCAGTAATTAGTAAAATGTACCTGACAAATATAGAAATTCTGCAAATATAGAAATTCACATAAAAACTGTTGACAAAACAACTATGTTAGATTATCATAATTATAGTTAGAAACAACTAACAAAAACAACATAACATATTTAGCTGTCAGCGTATAAGCATCCATAATGCTTAAGGCTTGCGTACAGAATAAACGGGGATTCTCCCGTTTATTTTAAGATTTGCAGTTAGAGAGAACTAACGATAGTTAGTAAAAAAGTAAATATATTTATATAATTATAGATAGATATATATATGATGTCGTGGTCAAAAGCCCCCGACTTTGATGCCACGGATTGTTTTAGCAGATTGTTAAGGGTTTGATTTAAAGAACAAGGAGGATAAGGATGAGCGTTGTTATAATTGGTGGTAATGAATGTATGGTATGTCAATATGAAAAGATATGCAAAAAGCATGGCTGTAAGGCAAAGGTTTTTGTTAAGGAAAAGAGTGGTTTCAGCAAACAAATAGGCAACCCGGATCTTATGATACTTTTTACTAATACTGTATCACATAAGATGGTACATAGTGCTGTAACAGAAGCAAAGAGCAAGGATATTCATATTGTGCGTGCACATTCCAGCAGCGCGTCATCACTTAATGCAGTTTTACAGGAATTCGTAACTGAAAACAAGGTCTGTTAATAGCCTGTTAATAAAAGCCAAAGCGGACAGTTTAACTGCGATAATCTAATAATAGGAAATAGCTGATTAGAATTAAGGTGGAGAAGAGAATGGATAGGAGATTAGAAGCACAGCTTGTAAGAGAATGCGCACCAACATTAGCAGGTATTAAAACAGGCAATCTGTTTAATTATAAATATAATGACAGAATCGGTTTTATAAGAGAATTGGATGCGGCTAATAATGAGCTAAACCATAAAGGTGTATATATTACAGCCCTTAGATGTAATGCTACAAGTGCCCTTATATATGTGTATAGGCGGAAACTTCTGATGAGAGATATTTATAATGATGAAGTGTGGGGTATACTATCAGATTATGGATATTCAGTAAGAACTACTGAGGAAGCTATAAAAATGCTAAAGCAGCGTCTGGAAATGAGTGTCTGTTTTCCACACGAAATAGGACTATTTTTAGGTTATCCAGCACAGGATGTTAAAGAATTCATTGCCAATAAAGGACAGAACTGTAAGTTCTGCGGTGTGTGGAAAGTGTATTCTAATGAGCAGGAAAGCGTAAGGACATTTGAACGCTTTAAAAAATGCTCTATGGTATATCAGAGAGTGTTTACAGATGGGAGAACATTAAATCAGTTGACTGTGAATGCATAAGTACAGCATTCATTTTCAATATATCATGTCATAAATGCTTATGCTTAAGCAGTTTATGAAATAATTAATTATTAAATATTAAATGGAGGATGTTAAGAAATGAGTAAAGTTGCAGTAGTATATTGGAGTGGAACTGGTAATACAGAGGCTATGGCAAATGAAGTGGCAGAAGGAGCAAAGGGAAAGGGCGCACAGACAGAGCTTCTTACTGCATCACAGTTTAGTGCATCAGAGCTTGGCACATATGATGCAGTAGCCTTTGGATGCCCGGCTATGGGTGCTGAAAATCTTGAAGAATCAGAATTCGAGCCTATGTTTACAGAATGTGAAGGCAGCCTTTCTGGTAAAAAAATTGCGCTGTTTGGTTCATATGGCTGGGGAAGCGGAGAATGGATGGACGATTGGGCAGAGAGATGTAAAAATGCAGGTGCAAAGCTTGCAGCAGCTCCAGTAATATGCAATGAGGCACCAGATGATGAGGCAAAAGCAAGCTGCAGAGCACTTGGTGAGGCATTGGCGTAATTGCTGTTAAGGTAACTTCCTGTTAAAGTGACATAATTGTTAAAGTGGATTATTGTTAAAATACCTACGAATTGTTCCGTGCTACGCACTTCCACAATTCTTCCCAATATTCGCATATTGTGGGATTATCATCCCACTTTTATGCTCATATCGGGGCGGGTCCCAAGGTCTTTCACCCAC
>CAKRKK010000199.1 GCA_934358235.1 uncultured Lachnospira sp. | reverse complement strand
TATGGCGGAGATATTAAGTTCTCTGTTGGACTTTCAACTGATGGAACATATCTTGGAACATCTATTCTTACAATCAGCGAAACAGCAGGTCTTGGTATGAGAGCTAAGCAGGATCCTTCTTTCTTAGCACAGTTTAATGGAACTAAGGCTTCAGAGTATAAGGTGGTAACAGATGGAACTGGTTCATCATCAGACAGCTCTATTGATGCAATCGGTGGTTCTACAGTTACATCAAAGGCTATAACAAAGGGTGTTAATGCAGCCTTAGCTGTATATGCAGACCTTGCAAAGGCTAATGTTAAGACAGTAGGAGGTGTTTCAGTTGAATAAATGTGTTGAAAGACTTTATAATGGTATTATTAAAGAGAATCCTACTCTGGTTTTAACACTTGGTATGTGTCCTACACTTGCGGTTACTACATCAGCAATCAACGGTATCGGAATGGGACTTTCTACAACAGCAGTTCTTATGCTTTCTAACCTTTTTATCTCTTTACTTAGAAAGGTTATTCCAGACAGCGTAAGAATGCCGGCTTATATTGTAATTGTTGCATCATTTGTTACAATAATACAGTTCTTATTACAGGGCTTTGTTCCTTCAATATACGATTCACTCGGTATCTATATACCACTTATCGTTGTTAACTGTATTATCTTAGGACGTGCAGAGTCTTATGCTTCTAAGAATCCAGCACTTCCATCAATGTTTGATGGTATAGGAATGGGACTTGGTTTCACCTGTGCTATCACAATACTTGGTGCAATCAGAGAGTTACTTGGTGGCGGAACAATCCTTTCAACAGGTAGTTCAGCACTTGTAGACCTTTCTAACTTTGGTTATACACCAGCTAGTATATTTATCCTTGCACCTGGTGCATTCTTTGTACTTGCTATGTGTGTAGCTGTTATGAACAGAATCAAGAGAAAACATGGTATGAAGCCTGCAGAGGTTCCAGATTATGTTTCAGATGAAGAAAGTAAAGAAAACTAAGGGAGGAGAGTAAAAGATGAATTTATTAGTTATAGCTATAAGCACAGCGCTTGTTAATAACGTTGTATTAAGCCAGTTCTTAGGTCTGTGTCCTTTCCTTGGTGTATCAAAGAAAATAAACACGGCTGCCGGAATGGGTGGCGCTGTTATTGGTGTTATCTCTATATCATCAATTATATGTAGTCTTATATATGATTTTATATTAACACCACTTAATCTTACATACCTGAATACAGTAGTATTCATTCTTGTAATTGCAACATTAGTTCAGTTTGTTGAGATGGTACTTAAGAAGTGTATGCCACCTTTATATGAGGCACTTGGTGTATACCTTCCACTTATCACAACTAACTGTGCCGTACTTGGTATCGCATTAACAAATGTACAGAATTCATACAACTTGATTGAATCATTTGTAAGTGGTCTTGGCACAGCTATTGGTTTCACAATAGCAATCGTAATAATGGCTGGTGTACGTGAGCGTACAGAGGACAATGATGTTCCAGAAAGCTTTAAAGGAATGCCAATCGTTCTTTTAACAGCAGGACTTATGTCAATTGCATTTTTCGGATTTTCAGGAATAATCTAAGGAGGATAATGAATAATGACAGGTATTATTATTGCGGCTTGTGCCGTAGGTGTAACAGGTCTTCTTCTTGGACTCTTTCTTGGATTTATGGGAAAGAAGTTTGCAGTTGAGGTTGACCAGAAGGAAATAGATGTAAGAGCAGAGCTTCCTGGTAACAACTGTGGTGGTTGTGGATATGCAGGCTGTGATGCACTTGCAAAGGCTATTGCAGCAGGAGAAGCTGATTGTGGCGCCTGTCCTGTTGGTGGTGCACCAGCAGCGGCAAAGATAGCTGCTATTATGGGTGCTGAGGCAGGAAGCCAGGAGCGTATGACAGCTTTCGTTAAGTGTGGTGGAGACTGTGATAAGGCTAAGAATAATTATGTATATTCTGGTGTACAGGATTGTACTATGATGAACATAGCACCTAATGGTGGCCCTAAGGGATGTACATACGGATGTATGGGTTATGGCTCATGCGTTAAGGCTTGTCCATTCGATGCTATTCACGTAGTTAATGGCGTAGCAGTAGTAGATAAGGAAAAGTGTAAGGCTTGTGGTAAGTGCGTTGCTACCTGTCCAAGACACCTTATCGAGCTTATTCCATACAAGGCATCTTACGCAGTTAACTGTTCTTCCCAGAACAAGGGTAAAGATGTTATGCAGGTATGTTCAGTAGGATGTATCGGATGTATGTTATGTACAAAGCAGTGTGAGTATGGCGCTATTACTGTAGAGAATAACATTGCACATATTGACCAGTCTAAGTGTGTTGGCTGTGGCAAGTGTGCTGAGAAGTGTCCTAAGAAGATTATTCATAAGCAGAATTAATTGTTTTTAGAACCTATATAATAAAAAGCTGATGGGAATTATGTAAAATAAATTCCGTCAGCTTTTTTATTGCAGATTGACTTTACTTATGTTTGCAGTTAATATATTAATAAAAATCAGTCAGATACACATATTATAAAGGAGAGGTCATGAAGAGATATTATCTTGATAGTAAATATGAAGAACGTGAAGAGGTAAAGGGATTAGGAGCGAAATGGGATCACGATAAAAGACATTGGTATTTTGTTGATGCAACACAGGCAGAAAAGTTCAGAAAGTGGTTGCCAGAGGACTTTGATTATGAAGCTGCAGGAAAAGAATATGAAGAGAGTGATGAAAAGGAGAACGTGCATGTTCATCCCTGGACATCTGCAATGGATGAAAGAAAAAGAATTATTAAAAAGCATCTGGAAGATGGAAGAAATATTAATGAATTAGCAAATAATCTGTATATAAGCAGTAGTACAGTTGATAAATATATTAAGGAAATGGTGAAAGACGGGGAATTAGATGCTGATAAGGTTGTTAGTCAGGAAAAGCAGGCTGTAATAATGGAGGCAATTTCTAAAGTTGGGAATTGGAACAAGAGACTTGCGCCAATAAAAGAAATGCTGGATGATTCAATATCCTATCTTGAAATTAGTGTGACAGCAATTAAGAATGGCTTATTATAGAATAATTAAGAGAGGAATTATATCATGGAGATATATGAGATGGTTGAATTAGAGGATTGTCCAAGATGCTTAGGACCTTCTATTCTTGAAGAGGTAGATCACGGCTTTTATGTTACCTGTATGGATTGTGGATGTCAGTCTGCAACCTTCAGGTATGCCAATGAAGCTGATAAGCTTGAGGCTGCTAAGAAAACAGCAGAGCTATGGAATACAGGAAAGGTAATCTATACCGGTTATGGTGATTAAATGTTACAATTAGTATAATTGTTGCAATTAGAATAATGATTATTATCGTAATAATTAGAATTGCCAGCTATTAACAAAATGAAAAGAAATCGAGGAATTATTTATGAAGAGTCAGGAAGAACTTTTTAATATGACAGTAATGGAATTAAGAGAATATATGAATTCACTTTCTAATCCGGAAATAAAAGAGGCTGCCGCAATGTTTGAGTATGATGAACATGAGAGGGATCCGCTTACATTACTTACTGCACCAAAGCTTTTTGATTATATGAAATATGCTAATGGTTCAGTTGATATTGATTTCGGTGAATAATGTATGAAAAAAATATTATTAATTGCCACAGGCGGGACGATAGCGTCACGTAAGATGGAGGATGGATTAACACCAGCAATAGATGTTGACAGCCTGATAGCTTATATTCCAGGACTTAAGGGAATGTGCCAGCTTGATGGCATATCAATAATGAATATAGACAGTACTAACATGAATCCAGCGTTAATGCAGTTAATAGCTAAAGCCGTCGCAGATAATTATGAAGACTATGATGGCTTTGTTGTAACGCATGGAACAGATACTAT
>CAKRKK010000198.1 GCA_934358235.1 uncultured Lachnospira sp. | reverse complement strand
GGTAGTGTTCTTTGCTGGTGGAACAGGACATCCTTATTTCTCAACTGATACAGGTATTGTGCTCAGAGCCATAGAGCTTGATGCCGATGCTATACTTTTAGCAAAGGCTATTGATGGAGTATATGACAGCGATCCTAAGTTGAATCCTGATGCTAAGAAGTACGATAAAATATCTATAACAGATGTTGTTAATAAGCATCTTGGTGTTATAGATATGACAGCGTCAGTTATGTGTATGGAGAATAAGATGCCACTTATGGTATTCGGACTTAATGAAAAGGACAGCATAGTAAATGCACTTTCTGGAAAGTTTGATGGAACTATAGTTACAGTTGATTAATAATAGTTGATTATTATGTGATATTATTGTAATATGAAAGCAGGTCAGTCCTGACAGATTTATTCTGTAAAAGAGGATGGTGGCAGCATAATATAGCAGATATAAGCTATGTGTGCTTAGTATAGGAAAGAGAGAATTAATAATGAGCGATATCAGAGAATATGAAGAAAAGATGAAGAAGTCAGTAGAGACTTTGAAGGAGGATTATACAACAATAAGAGCTGGAAGAGCTAATCCACATATATTAGACAAGATTAAGGTTGATTATTATGGCACACCTACTTCACTTCAGCAGGTTGCCAATATATCTGTGCCAGAAGCGCGTATGATTCAGATTCAGCCTTGGGAAGCAAGTCTTATTAAGGATATTGAAAAGGCTATTCTTGTTTCAGATCTTGGTCTTACACCTAACAATGATGGTAAGGTGGTAAGACTTATATTCCCAGAGCTTACAGAGGACAGACGTAAGGAGCTTGCAAAGGAAGTTAAGAAAAAAGGTGATAATGCAAAGGTTGCCATAAGAAATGTAAGACGTGATGCTAACGATGCAGTTAAGAAAGAAAATAAGGCTGGAGATATTTCAGATGATGAAGCTAAGAACCTTGAGGATGAAGTTCAGAAGCTTACAGATAAATATGTAGCACAGATTGATAAAGCAATCGAAGAAAAGTCTGCAGAAATACTTACAGTATAAGAAGAAGGATAAGGGGCTGTTGGTTAATGCAACAGCCTTTCGTTTTATTTTTAAGTTATTTATGCATAATGTGCTAAGAATGAGGAGTTGTATGGATAATTATAATGAAGAATTAGGTTTAAAAATACCTTCACATGTTGCGGTTATTCTTGATGGAAATGGAAGATGGGCAAAGAAAAAACACATGCCTAGAACCTATGGACATATGCAGGGAAGTAAAGTGGTTGAGGATATGCTGTATGTGGCAGATGAGCTTGGAATACAGTATTTTACTGTGTATGCATTTTCCACAGAAAACTGGAAAAGGTCAGAAGAAGAAGTGGGCACACTTATGAATATTTTAAGGAAGTATCTTAAGGACTGCGTTAAAAAGTCTATGAAGAATAATGTAAGATGCCGCGTTATAGGAAGAAAAGAAGAACTTAGCAAAGATATTATAGAGAGTATCAATAATCTTGAAGAAAAGACCAGAAATAATACAGGACTTAACTTTACAATAGCCATTAATTACGGTGGAAGAGACGAAATAGTAAGGGCAGTCAGGAAGCTTGCTGACAAGGTTAAGGCAGGAGAGCTTCAGCCAGAGGATATAGATGAGGATATGATAAGCAGCAACCTTGATACAGCAGCAATTCCTGATCCGGATCTGTTAATCAGGACTAGCGGCGAACAGAGATTATCTAATTATCTGCCTTGGCAGCTTGCGTATACAGAGTTTTATTTTACTGATGTATACTGGCCTGACTTTAACAGGGAAGAACTTATTAAGGCTTGTGAAAAGTATAATAAGAGAGAAAGAAGATATGGTGGTGTTAAGGAGGAGTAAGCATTGGTAAAAAGAATTATAAGTGGAATATGCTTAGTCATTATTGCAGCTCCGGCATTATACTTTGGAGGCTGGTTTTTATATGCATTATGTCTTTTTATATCTCTTGTAGGTAATTATGAACTTTTAAGAGTTGCAGGACTTGAAAAAAGTCCCTTAGGGATATGTGTATACATTGCAACGATATTTTATTATATATTGCTTGATTGTTTGGATAACAGATATAGTCTGCTTGTGCTGGCAGCAGCATTTCTGGCATTGATGACTATTTATGTGTTTACCTTTCCAAGATATAAGGCTGAGAATATAATGTGGTCATTTTTTGGAATAATATATGTAACTATGATGCTTGCATATATATATGAAACAAGAAACTTAGACAATGGAGTATATATTGTATGGCTTATATTCGTTTCATCATGGGGAAATGATACATTTGCGTATTTTACAGGAGTATTTATTGGAAAGCATAAGATGGCACCGGTATTGTCTCCTAAGAAGTCAATAGAGGGAGCTGTTGGTGGCGTTGTTGGCGCAACTGCGCTTGGAATTATATACGGAAGCATAGTAAGTTCAAGGATGACAGAGGTGCTTGTTAATCCAGTGCTTACATTTGCTGTTGCAAGCTGCTTTGGAGCTATGTTAGCGATAGTTGGTGACCTTGCAGCCTCAGCAATCAAGAGAAATTATAATGTTAAGGATTATGGAAGACTAATTCCGGGACATGGTGGAATATTAGACAGGTTTGACAGCGTAATATTTACAGCACCTGTTGTATATTGGGCTGTTGTTATTATTAATGGATTAGGAAGATAGCAGGAAAGGGGTATAATAATGAGAGGTATATCTGTACTGGGTTCCACAGGTTCAATAGGAACACAGACATTAGATGTTATAAGAAGAAATAAAGATATTAAGGTTGTGGCTCTTGCAGCAGGTACAAGAGTGAATGAACTGGCAGAGCAGGTGAGGGAATTCAGGCCTGAACTTGTATGTATTGGAAATGAGAAGCTTGCAGCACAGCTTAAGGTGTTAGTTGCAGATATTGATGTCAGGATTGTATATGGTGATGAAGGTCTTATTGAAGCAGCCACAATAGAGGGTGCAGATATAGTTCTTACAGCAGTAGTAGGAATGATGGGAATTATTCCTACAATCAAAGCGATAGAAGCACATAAGGATATAGCTCTTGCTAACAAAGAAACATTAGTAACTGCAGGACATATAATCATGAAGCTTGCTAAAGATAACGGAGTAAATATATATCCGGTGGATAGTGAACATTCAGCTATATTCCAGTCACTTAATGGCGAATATAAGAAAGAGGTTGAGAGGATTCTGCTTACAGCCTCAGGTGGACCTTTCAGGGGATGGAAAAGGGCAGAGCTTGCCAATGTTACATTGGAGGATGCACTTAACCATCCAAACTGGGCTATGGGAAGAAAGATAACTATAGATTCATCAACTATGGTAAACAAAGGCTTAGAGGTAATGGAGGCACAATGGCTGTTTGATGTACCTGCAGACAAGGTATGCGTTGTTGTACAGCCACAGAGCATAATCCATTCAATGGTAGAATTCGTGGATGGTGGTATTATGGCACAGCTTGGAAGCCCTGATATGAGACTGCCAATCCAGTATGCGCTATATTACCCACATAGAAGAGAACTCAACACCAAAAGAGTTGATTTCTTTGAGCTTGGACAGATAACCTTTGAGAAACCAGATATGGAAACCTTCAAGGGACTTAAGCTTGCATATGAGGCTTCTGAAAGAGGCGGCAATATACCAACAGCCTTTAATGCGGCTAATGAGCTGGCAGTTGCAAGATTTCTTGACAGAAAGATAAAGTATCTTGATATACCAGATATTATAGAATACGCGATGAATGAGATTAGCTTTATTGATAATCCTTCAGTAGATGAGATTCTTGATACAGAGAAGAATGTATATGAGATGATCGGAGGAAAGTGGTAAATTGGTTATTAATGTAATATTAGCTATACTTGTTTTAAGCATAATAATTATAATACACGAATTTGGACATTTTATAGTTGCTAAGGCAAATGGAATAACAGTAGTAGAA
>CAKRKK010000197.1 GCA_934358235.1 uncultured Lachnospira sp. | reverse complement strand
ACATATCTCCACGCTGCTCATAATTATCAAACATACCCCAGCTAGCACAGGCAGGTGATAACAATACTGCATCGCCTTTTTGTGCATTTGCTGCACATACCGATACTGCCTCCTCAAGTGTTGCTGCTTTAACATAATCAGTAAAGCCGTACTTTTCACAGGTCTCTGCTATCTTATCAGCCGTCTGTCCTAATAATACCAGCAGCTTTACCTTTCCCTTAAATGCCTTTACATACATATCAAAATCAGAACCTTTATCATAGCCGCCGCCTATAAGTATCGTTGGTCTTACCATAGCCTCTATCGCTTTTACAGAGGCCTCCGGATTAGTTCCCTTTGAATCATTGTAATACCATACCTCGTTCTTTACAGCTACATACTCTATTCTATGCTCAACTGCCTTAAAGCACTTAACCTGCTTAATTATAATATCATCAGGAATACCAATAGCTTCTGCAATAGCTATAGCCGCACATACATTTTCATAATTATGGGTTCCTAAAAGATTCATATCATGGACATTAAGCATAATTCTATCCTGTGTTCCATCTGTATATCTTATATTATTACCATCCAGATAAGCTCCCTTATAAGGCTTTCTCTTACTTGAAAACCATACAACTGAGGCATTGCACTCCTTTCCGAAGCGGTACAGCTCCTCATCCTCCATGTTAAGTACACATACATCAGCCTTTGTCTGCTTCATAGCTATTCTTTCTTTGGTGTGGGCATAGCACTCCATTGTATGATGTCTGTTAAGATGGTCCGGAGTTATATTAAGAATAGCACTTACTACTGGATGAAACTCATGTACTGTTTCTAGCTGAAAGCTGCTTATCTCTGCAACAGTATAAGAATCCTTCTCTGTATTAAGCACCTCACCTGTATAGGAATTGCCTATATTTCCTACAACAAAGGTCTTTTCATTATATGCCTTTATTATCTGTCCAACCAGCGCAGTTGTAGTTGTCTTTCCATTAGTACCTGTAATAGCTATTATTCTGCCCTTATCATAATTATAGGCAAGCTCTATCTCTCCCCATACAGGAACACCAGCCTTCTTGAATTCCTCCACTATCGGACTATCTATTGGAACCCCCGGACTTATAACAAGAAGCTCTACTGTCTTTGTTATATCTGAAGGAAGTTCACCAATTATTATCTGTGCTTTGTTCTCATTAAGCTTGCTTTCAACCTCCTTCGTTGTCAGCTTAGCATTGCTATCATATATTATACAATCTGCGCCTACTTTATTTAGAAGCTTTATAGCGCCTATTCCACTTATTCCGGTACCTACAACCATCACCTTTTTATCTTTTAAATCCATCATTTCTCATCCTATCCGTCTGTTTATCTACAGACTAACCTACTATTATCAGTTACAAAAAGCTTATTATATTTTACTCTAAGCATACCCATATGTAAAGCATACTTTGAGGTGCATAAGCCTACTTTTTCTGTATATATGGAAGTATATTCTCAAACAGCTCTCTTATAACCGGCGCCGCTATCGTTCCCCCATAATACACACCTGTCGGTTCATCTATAAGGCACATTGCAATCACCGAAGGATTCTCAACATCAGAAAAGCCTATAAAAGAAGCTATATACTTTCCTGAACCTCTTGGAAGCTTTTGTGACGTAGCCGTCTTTCCTCCTATTGAAAAGCCTTCAATATATGCATTTTTTCCACCTCCCTCTTCAACCACCTGCCTTAATATATCTTTCATGGTATCACTGGTAGCGCTGCTTATCGCCTCCTGACCGGCTGCATAAGCAAACTCACTATAGGTTGTTCCATCACTCGTACATGTCCTTACCGCAAAATGAGGTGTTACAAGCCTGCCTCCATTCACAATAGCTGCCGCTGCACGTAACATCTGCATAGGTGTTATCTGAAAGGACTGTCCAAAGGACATTGTAGCAAGCTCGACCTCACCGACATTTTCTTTCTTATGAATGATAGCCCCTGCTTCTCCTGCTATATCTATCCCTGTCTTTGACATAAATCCCAGCTTATTAAAATATGTGTAAAAATTATCAACTCCTACCCGTCTTCCCCACTCTATAAAAGCTGGATTGCACGAATTCATAACCGTCTGCGTAAAGCTTTGTGTTCCATGACCTGTAACCTTGTGGCATCTTATCCTTCTGTCCGCTACCGTCGTTGAACCAACGCAGGTATAAGAGTCAGAAAGACTCACCACTCCAAGCTCAAGAGCCGCCGTAGCTGTAACCATTTTAAATACAGAGCCCGGTTCATATGTATCATTTATACAAAAATTCCTCCACATATTATTTAATTTATCCATTCTTTTGGTGCCAGAGTCATCCTCTGTATCATCGTAATTCAATGTATATGGGGTATTAAGATTATATTCCGGTGCATTCACCATAGCATACAATTCCCCATTCTGTGGATTCATAACTATTATAGATACTCTCTTCGCTTCTTTTTTAACAAGAGTCTTTTCTGCTAATTGTTGTGCATATGTCTGTATATTCACATCTATGCTTGTATAAAGGTCACATCCGGGCACTGGTTCAAGCCTTCCTTCTCTTTCGCCCTCCAGCTCACTTCCCCACGCATCCGTAAGGGTTAATATTTTTCCACTATCACCCGAAAGATAAGCATCATACTTAGCCTCAAGCCCGACTATTCCCTGATTGTCACTCCCGGTAAAGCCTATAACCTTGGAAGCTAGTGTATCATAGGGATAATATCTTTTATAATCCTCATCAACCTTAACACCCTCATAGCCGTATTCCCTTATTCTATCACCCGTTTCTTTGTCAACATTTGTTTTTATTATTTCTATTGAAGATACCTTGCTTACCTTTTTTTGTATAAGCTCTTCGCTTAAGGCTAATTCCTTAGCAAGCATTTCCACAACCTTATCTGGTTGTTTTAACTGATTATGTATGACAGATATTGTGCATACCGTCTTGTTATCCGCAAGCACAACACCATTCGCATCTAATATCCTGCCTCTCATCGCCTTAATAGCACGCTCTCTTTCATGAAGCTGCGTTGCCTTAGTACTGTAATATTCAGCCTCAATAGTCATAATACAGCCTATACGGACTGTAAACACAGACATTATAATGACAACACAGACTATTATAGTAAGCAGCTTTTTTCTATGCCTTGTTCTTACATATAAGGAATACCGCTCATTTTCATTCAGCTTTATTCTTTCTTTCATAAAATGCGATAACCCCGAATAAACTTACTTTATTAATATGTAAGTTTACCCTGGGTTATTCTAATACTTATTATTAACATTTAAGAGGTTTAACAAACTACCGGCCCTGCTGTGCCGTACTACTCTGTGTATTGCTGCTCTGCGTATTATTGTTCTGTGTATTGCTGTTCTGCGTATTACTATTCTGTGCCGCAGACGTTGTTTTCTGTGTAGACTGCTCTGGTATATCGCCTACTGTAAGCTCATCCTCACTATTACTTGTATCCACAGGCTCTTCGAGAGCGTCCTTATAGACACTCATATAAGGAAGAAGCTTTTCTAATATATCATGGGAAAGTGTAAGTACATCTGCTGAACTTCCCGATGTTCCTGTTGTACCCTCTGGTTCATCTATTATTACATAAATAGCAAACTTAGGATTATCTGCAGGTGCATGTCCAATAAAAGAAATGAGCCATTTGTTCTCACTTCTTGGTGATTTCTGTGCTGTACCTGTTTTACCTGCCACAGAATATCCTGTAACCGCAACCTTCTTTGCTGTACCTGATTCAACCGTATTCTTAAGATACCTTCTTAAAAGCTTTGAGGTTGACATCGTAACTGTCTGTCTTACAAGCGTTGCCTTATTCTCCTTAACAACCTCACCATTAGCTGACTCAATTCTCTTTACTATATGTGGCTGATACAGCATTCCACCATTAATAATCGAACAGTAAGCCGAAATCATCTGCATCATATTAACAT
>CAKRKK010000196.1 GCA_934358235.1 uncultured Lachnospira sp. | reverse complement strand
GTGCAAAGGGAAGAGAACAGTTTTATGAAAAGCATAATTTTATAGCCAGACCAACAGATATGCTTGGACCAGGAATGATACAGTATATTTATTCAGGTGATATGCAGATATAAATAAAAACAGATATGAATAAATGCAATATGTGTCATGTGCAGCATAAGTCATAATATAATGGCAAATGTAAATTGAAAAGCAAAATAGAATGTAAACTAAAAAATATTAAAGGTTGACAATACGGCAAAAAGAATGTAAACTTTAGAAAAATAAGTTAACAATGCGCAGCGCGCAGGAATGGAGACAAAAGTGAAAGAGAAAAAGTTTACAGTTTATCAGTTATGTTTTATGGCGTTAATGGCAGCAGTTACCTGCATACTTGCTCCAATGTCAATACCTATAGGTCCTATCCCTATATCATTAACCAATCTTGTTGTTTATTTTACGGTGTATGTTATAGGAACTAAAGCAGGAATTGGCAGCTATTGTTTATATGTATTGTTAGGTCTTGTGGGATTACCTGTATTCTCAGGTTATGTAGGTGGACCAGCAAAGCTGGCAGGTCCAACAGGAGGATATATAATAGGCTTCATATTAATGGCACTTATAGGTGGATTATTTATAGAGAAGTTTAAGAGAAATATTGTATTGACAATGGTTGGCTGGGTATTAGGAACCTTTGTAGATTACTGTCTGGGAACTATATGGTTCGTATATGTGGCTAATTGTTCATTTGCATATGCACTCAAGGTATGTGTATATCCTTTCATAGTGTTTGATTTAGGTAAGATAGTAATTGCAACACTACTTGGACAGGCTGTAAGATATGCACTTGTTAAGGCTGGACTGTTAAATACAAAGCAGGCTGATACAAAGGTTGCTTAATGGTAATATGATAAAAAATAATGGCAGTATGATGTAAAATGCATCATGCTGCCATTGTTGTATTATGTAATATAGCTGGTTTAATTATGCAAGAAGAGTCTTTACATATGCTGCAATAGCTTCATCCTTGCAGTTAGCAAAGAAAAGCTCCTGGAACTTCTTACCGGCAACAGCACCCTTAACAAGCTCCTGGTCAAGATTCTTAAGAACGCTTATAAGATCCTGATTAAGAGTAACCTTTCTTACTTCATCAAGAATCTTCTTGTTTCTTTGTTCTGGAACAACTCTTTCCTTAGGATAACCACCGCCTGGTTCTCCATCGAATAACTTTTCAAATATGTATGTAAGGTTTAACTCAGCACCCCATCCAAAGCCTTTAGCGAAAGGAAGAGCAATAGCATTTCCATCGTTAATCTGCATAAACATATATGCATCAGAAGGATCAACAACATGACCACAAAGAACGTTAGGGAATGAGTTAAGTGCAAGCATAGCACCTTCGCCAGTACCACAACCTGTTACTACGAAATCGCAGGCACCAGAGTTAAGAAGTATGGCAGCTAATATACCATTCTGTACATATGTAAGCTGTTCATTATCCTCGGCTGAATACATACCATAGTTATCTACTGTATGTCCCTTGCTTTCTGCAACCTTTTTAAGATTGGCATAAATCATTTCATTCTTGGCAGCCTGGCTGTTTTCGTTAATTAAAGCGATTCTCATTATAATAACCTCATCTTTCATGATAATATTAATAATTGTTCTGTAAATGTATTATTATACGATGATTAAATAAAACAGAAACAATACATATACTAACTATACGAGAATAAATAATATTTGTCAAATTGATAAAAATACTTTTTGACCATCACCGCTTATTATGTTAAAATCACAAAGACCATGTATGTATATAAATATAAAAAACTATGCATCTGTGTGCACCAGACAATAGTTATATGTGCAAGGCTTAAGTGTGAATTATGTGCGCAGAAAAAGAGGTTTATAATGGCTGACAATAAGGATATACAGGCAGCTTTTCTGGAAGCCCTTAATGGACTTAAGGAATATGCCAAGGTAAATGGAAATATAATTACTAAAGAGGATGTTAATAATTACTTTAAGGATATTAAACTGGATGATAATAAGCATTCAATGATAACGGGATATCTTATTGCAAATGGCATAACTATTAAAGGTGAAGATGGCACTGATAATGAGTTTTTACATATGCTTGAGAGCACCTCGGCTAAGCAGGCAGAGGATGCAGAGGATGCAGAGGATGCAGAGGGCGCAGAGGATATTATTACGAAAATTAATATAACTGAGGAAGAGGTGCAGAAGCTTCCGGAAAAAGAAGCTGATATGACAGCACAGATAATTGCGGATAGTGTAGATTATTCTGAGGATGATATATATCTTGAAAGATATAAAAAGGAGCTTGAGGCTGTTCAGCCGGTATCAGATACAACAAGAGCATATCTTCTTATCAATATAGTAGAGGATAATGATAAGGAATCGTTAAGGATACTGACAGAATCATATCTGGAAAAGATTGTAGGATGGGTTGAACCATATAGATATAAAGGTGTTTTACTGGCAGATCTTGTTCAGGAAAGCAATCTTTCTATGATGGCATATATCGGACAGAAATTATGGCTTAATAATTATGAGTGGAAGGATAAGATAAAAGAAGGAAATACACAGGATATAATAGAAGTGCTTAATGCCATGGATGAAGAGGTGAAGTATCAGGCACAGGAAAGTGTAAGGATGCTGATAGATGCACAGATGGATAGTAATAAGATATCCGGCAAGGTACTTAATAAGGTTAATTATGTAAATGACTGGGCTGTGCGTCTTAAGGAGGAGCTTGGCAGAAAGCCAACAGTTAAGGAATTAGCAGAGCATATGGGAGTTTCTGAGGATATAGTAAGGGAAGCGTTATCATTATCTGCAGATAAGATAGAAGATATTAAGGCATAATTGAAGGCATAATTAAAAAAGTTTTGCATAATATATTGTGTAGAAACGATTTATGTAGTAGAATATAAATAACGAAAAGAACAGAGAAATCTGTTAATGTAATTAGTTGAATATTTCCTGGGGCGTGCGAGAACCTCACTTATTTTGATCCTACATTTCATCGACGGGATTCCTATATCTCCATTCCAATGTCGGGCCTCCTCTGAGTGGATGGCAGCGGTCTGGATGCGGTAACCCACCTAGCTTTGCTAGGAGTCGAAAGCGTGGGGAACGGCGTTCTGGGAGTGTTTTAATAAGCTTTATAACTGAATAACTGAAAGAATTTATTATACTGTGAATCCAATAACCGGATTTGCAGTTTTTTTATTAGTTTCGTTGTAATAAGTCAGGACACACCAGCATATATTTTACTGTTATAAAAGGTAGGGGGTAGGGCCTGGTATGGTAAAGACGGTAGTTGTAAGAAAACGCAATATATTGTTATATAGTGCCATAATGCTGGTGTTTGCAGTTGTGGCGGCTATTATAAGAACCTGTCTTTTACCGCATGCAGCAGATGAATATATAACCTATGCCCAGGCTGCAAGGATGATTTCATATGCCCAGGCCGATGACTGTGATGCATTTGTGCTTGATACAGAATGGTACAGGCCTTATATGGAATATGTGAATATGAATGAATATATGTATGCGGCAGATCCTAATGCTTATGTGCAGTATAAGGATGTGAGCAGGCTGGCTGACAGACTTAATGCAGGTGATGACTGTCTTAGTGAGGCAGGAATAGATTCCTGTAAAGCGATAGAACAGGATAGCAGACCGATAAAAAAGGATGTATTTATTAAGTGTTTTAATGAACTGTGCAGATACTTTAAATATGGGAATGAGATTGAATATAAAGAGCTTTCTGTAGCCGGTCTGCCGGAGGATACTTCAAAGGATGAGTGGAAGGTGTATACAACACAGGGAGGATATATATATGATGGTATTATTATTGCTCCTTATGTTGATACAACTATTAAGGTAATCACAAGGAAGGACAGACTTTTATATGTTGTGGACAAGGTTTCAGATAATGTACAGTATAAGAA
>CAKRKK010000195.1 GCA_934358235.1 uncultured Lachnospira sp. | reverse complement strand
TTATTGGCCTTAAGAACTGATGCATTAGAGGAATTATCTA
This sequence comes from uncultured Lachnospira sp., assembly GCA_934358235.1. Classification (GTDB taxonomy): domain Bacteria; phylum Bacillota; class Clostridia; order Lachnospirales; family Lachnospiraceae; genus Lachnospira. The sequence continues at coordinate 3,978 of CAKRKK010000195.1, read as the reverse complement.
TTACTTCCCACGAAATCAAGAACTATGCTGCTTATCTAAAAACAGCATACCAGTATATCTCACGCAAAAATAATGAGCTTATGGATAACAGATTCTGGAATAATATGGGCACAACCATTGATGAGCTGATTAAATACATGAACAGAACAGCCTTATACAGATACAGCTTTAACAATAGCGAAATAACGGCGTGCACTATACAAAGCCTCATAGAACGGGTTACCATGTATGCTGGACAAAAATACGCAGATAAACTCGTATTAAACATTAATAGTGTTGATGCACGCCACAGCTCTGCCTTCTACATATCCACACAGCTTTTAACTCTTGGCATCAACGAGCTTATAGATAATGCATACGAGGCTGCTTCTGGTGTTGCTTCTGGTGTTACTTCTGATGCTGCTTCTATTCAGCCTCCTGTGCAGCTTTGCATTACAATTCGTGAACAGGATAATAACATCCTGCTATCTATTTCCAACACATCAGACAGTACTCCTGATAACCTGTTAATAAACAGCTCCTGCGATAAATCTGGTGACAGCAATGTATACAGCTATGATTTATCCCATATCAGCAGGCCTTTCTTTACTACTAAGGAAGGACACGCAGGTCTTGGACTATCAGGTGTCTGTCAGATGTGCATACTTAGCGGTACTGAATTCAGTCTGACCTACAATACTGCCCTGCGCACAACAACAGCAGGCCTTACTCTTAAAAAAATTATTGTTTAAATACTCATTTATAAACAGCCTGAGCCTTAGAAATCAAATATTTCATCCAGCATACGAAGTGTTCTGAAGTTACCCTTCGCTGTCATATCACCAGTCATAAATGCTCTATGGAAGGTAATTCTTCCATGCACTATATTATCAAAGGTTTCCTTTGTCATCCTGCCTATGACATCTGCTGCCATATCTTCTCCAAAGGACACATTAAGCTGGTCGCCTGAAACATCAACAACAATATTCTTGTCCTTATCACTTATCATAAACATATATCTTCCACTATAGCTAAGCTCAGGCTTAAAGTGATTTCTAAACACACTTAAATAATAATCATCGCCTCCGTTAGCCTGGTCATTCATAAGCTCCTTATATATGCTTGCAAGCGACTCAATATCCTCCTTCTGTGTCTTAACGAATTCATCATCAGACGCATACTTTGATAACTGCTCGCTCTCCTGTGGCGTAAAGCTTATCACTTCCTTTATGACATTCTTTCTTATAGTCTGGCTGCTTGAAGGAAGACTCTTCACCTTCTTGGATATTGTTCTATATATATTCTCCGCATACTTCTCTATTATATCTTTATATTCCTGATTAAATTCAAAGTCGGTTGTATCATCAACATATGCACTTAATGAACTTCCTATAACACCGCCTATGATTTCCCAGGAATTACAGAGTGCAGTAACAACCTCACGTTCTCCATATGCCCTTGACATAACAACAGGAAACATATAAGTGGATGCTGTTTTGCTCTTATCTGCATACAACCAGCAGGAATCAAGAAGTGTCTGCATATATCCTCCCATTCCTACCCATTCTACTGTTGTTGCAAATATAACTCCATCCGCATCAGCTACAGACTGGGATAAGGTTGTAATTGTGTTCTTCATTTCATATAGATTATATCTGTTAACAGTTACATTCAGTTCCTCTAGTACCTCCTGTATTCTGTTTATTACAACTATTGTCGGATCATCTACCATACCGCGTCCGCCATAATATATATTAATATTCATTAAAAATCATCCTCCATATACTGATTTAATCAGTATATTAAATTGTATCATATGAAAAAGCTTTTGGCGATATACTTATACATTTATTTATTCATTTATTTCTTGATTTATTGATTGATATTTATTGATTGATTTATTAATATTCAGCTATTACATTTATTGCTGTATTCACCTATTTGTTATTTGCACATTCATATAAAGCCTTATGATATACACACCTTGAAATTATAAGAAGCGACTCTTAATATATCCCCATCAGCTATACGCGTTTTTATATTCATGGCAATTCTCTCATCATTAACATAAGTTCCATTCGTTGAATTCATATCCTCCACATAAAACTTGTCATCATCCTGAAGAATGCAGGCATGCATCTTGCTTACAACAGGTGAAGCTATGAATATATCAGCACTTCCATCAAGACTTCCTATCGTACATGGATACTTTTCAAGCTCTATTTTATCCAATGGCTGTTCATATTTTTCTTTGTTTTCTGTGCGCAGCATAGCACCACTATTATCAAGTATTTCAAGAGTTAGCTTATTATCCTTTAACAGCTTAAGGTAATCGCTTAACAGCATTGTATGATTCACCATCGCCTCCGGTTTTTCATCCTCCATCACTCTTGCTGTAACCATATCCTTATATAAAGGCTCTGCACTTTCATTATCTATATCACTATATACATTCTCATTCTTCTTAACATTATGCACTCCATATGTATTGCCGTCATCTTTGGTCATCTTCATCCTGTAGGGCATAATCTCATCCTCTGTAACCTTATCCTCACTAATAAGCTCACCTATAAAGCTGGCCAGCTTACCTGATATATAAAATATAAGAAAACCGGCTATCATACATATTATGGAGCCTGCTGCATTAAGCCTTATGATTGCATATTCTCCAAAAAACATACTTGCTGCTGCATTTAATATCAGAATTACCGCTATTAATTTAAAAATGCCTGCTAATAACTTACTGTTTTTCTTTGTTTTATCTTTTTCTGCTATTTCAGGCATAACAGCTTTAATAACTTTTTCTTCCTGATATCCCGGTGTATTGTATCGTTCTTTTCCATTCTCCTTCATTCCTGTAATATTCTGTGTATTCCCTGCAATATTCCGTGTATTTCCCGCAGTATTATGTATATTTCCTGCAATATTCTGTGTATTCCCTGTCGTATTGTATCTGTCCCCATTCTGTATAGACCTTGCAGCACTATATGTATCAAAGGCTTCATATTCCGGATATTTAGCCTGCTGCATATCATAGTTCTCAATATATTCTGTATCATCAGCCGCTGCTTCCGTTACATCAGCGTTTAACCCCTTATCATCCGCAAAGAAATCCATAAGCTTATGTGGTGTATAATCGCGCACAAGAATCTTTTGATATATTTCATAGAATCTTACCAGACTTGATTTTTCAACAGAATAATCGAATCTTTCTAATATATATTCAAAAAGCGACCTCATATTATCATAAAAACTTATATTGCTATCAGAAGGCAGATACATAAAGCTATATTTTTTATCAGCTAATGAAACATATATATGCTTTGGGTTTAACATAACTCTGTCAAGATTAAGCATATATTCATCTATAACACGCACCATTTCACTAAGGTTACTAAAAAGCACTTTAACATCCTCCATTGTAACCTTTCCATACTCAAACAGCCTGCTAAGCTGTTGTTTTGATGAAATATCATAATATATGCTCTTTTCATCATCTATTTCATTTATAGTAAATTCCAGAAAATGTTGAGGTGTGTTGTGCATAAGCATTTTAATCTCATAATCGTTGTCCCAATCACTGTCTTTGTCAGAATTTATTACTGCATAATTAACACCATTATTTCGTTCATATCTTATATTTACTGAATTTTCCTTTATATCTTCCATTGTATCCATTGTATCTCCATTTCCGGATTCTTAATATATCAGGTTAATTTCCCGACAATGACATCCTCACTATATTTACCTTTCTTATAAATTCTTCCGGGCTGTTTTGATATATCTTATGTGACATGCTTATATTCCCCAGATTAAGACCGAAAAAGCCAAGGCTCAATGGACATTCCGCGGTCCCTGAAATAGTTTTCTCTCCTGTTTTTTTAGTATACCTGTCACTTCTTACATGTATGTTCCTTAAAAATAATGTTTTTTCATCTATGTATTTCTCACTTTTTATTAATAGCTGTCTTTCTTCATCCTCTGTCATCTGATTAGCAC
>CAKRKK010000194.1 GCA_934358235.1 uncultured Lachnospira sp. | reverse complement strand
TGTGGCAGATGCAGGTATTAAGGCTATCTGGAATTTTGCACATACAGATCTTAATCTTCCAGAGGATGTGATAGTTGAGAATGTTCATTTATCTGAAAGCCTTATGAGACTTTCGTATACAATAGCAAGTAAGGAATGATAGATATCAATAAGGGGGATTGTCAATGTCTGAAATTACATATGATATATTAAAGGATAGTGGTGTATTTACTAATATTCCTATATTAACACTTGATGAAAGATGGTATCGTCTTGTTAATAGTAAGATAAAGACAGATGAAATAATCTATTGGGAGAAGCAGGTTAATGAGCTTTTAAAGAAGCAGGGCAGAATCAATAATGATATTAAGGATATCAAGAAGTTAAAGAAACAGCTTATTAACGATGTTGTTGAGAATATGGAGGAGGATGATGACAGCAAAGCAAAGCAGAAGCTGATGAATCAGAACCAGAGACTCATACAGGAATCAAAGGATAAGATATCAACACTGGAGGATGAGCTTATGGAGCTCCCAAGAGAATTAGCAAGGGCAAACGAACGTCTGTTAACTGAAACTCTTAAGGTATGCTATGATAAGATTAATTCCAACAGCGAGGACATACAGGTGCTTGCTAAGTGGATAGATGCCACAAGAGTTAAACTTAAGAAGAATATTCTTATAAAGCAGGATAAAGAAACTATTAATGAAAACATGTACTCACTTATTCACGATATTATAGGACCTGAGAATTGCAGTAAGGTTGACAGGATCAATGAGGGAGAACAGAATCAGCAGACGGATTAATAGCTGGAGGTGTCTATGAGGTATATACTTGATGCAGCACAGATGAAGGAAATAGATGCTTATTCAATAAACAATATTGGAATACCATCGGTAGTGCTTATGGAAAGAGCAGCTCTTAGCGTAACTAAGAAGCTGATTAAGCAGTATGACAGGATGCATACAGATAAAAGAATACTATGTGTATGTGGAAGTGGTAACAACGGAGCTGATGGACTTGCGGTTGCAAGACAATTATATCTTAAGGGTTATAAGGTTGATGTAGCACTTAATGAGGGAGGATACCCGACAGAAGAATATAGAATACAACTGAACATAATAAGGAATCTGGGCATACAATATATTGATGGCCCGGATTTTTCTGCTTATGGAGTTATAGTGGATGCTTTATTTGGCAATGGATTGTCAAGGAAGCTTGAGGGAAAGGCACTGCAGATGGTTGAAGTTGTTAATAGTGCACATGCTGCTGGGGCTTATGTGGCAGCAGTAGATATTCCCTCAGGAATAAGTGCTTCTAGTGGTGCTGTTATGGGAAATGCAGTTATGGCTGATATGACCATTACATTTGGATATATAAAGACAGGACAATTGCTATATCCCGGTGCGCAATACTGTGGAAGGCTTGAAACAGCAGATATAGGATTTGCACAATATGATAAAGTCCCAAGCAGCAGATACATGTATGAGCCATCAGATATTGGACGTAATCTGCCGGTAAGAAAGCCGGACAGCAACAAAGGAAGCTGTGGAAAGGCACTTATTATAGCAGGTTCTAAGCAGTATGCAGGTGCGGCACTGCTTTCATCAAGGGCAGCATACAGGATGGGCTCAGGGCTTGTACGGCTTGTAACGCATGCTGATAACAGGAACATAGTTCTTACGGGGAATGCAGAATGTCTTGTTGATACTTATGAAGATACGCTTCTTAAAGAAAGGGCTATGGATAAATATCTTGACTGGGCGGATGCAGTATGTATAGGACCAGGCTTATCCTTAGATATGCAGGCAGAGGAATTCGTCAGGGCTATGATTAAGGCAGCAGATAAGAAAAGGCTGTTTGATGCAGATGCCCTCAACATAATAGCAGGGAATAACTTAAGCTTTACAGGCGGTAACGTAGTGGTAACGCCGCATATAGGAGAAATGTCAAGACTGACAGGAAAAAGCATACCGGATATAAAGAAGGACATAATAGGAACTGCTGTTGATTATGCAAGAACACAAAAATGCATATGTGTATTAAAGGACGCAAGAACTGTTGTGACAGATGGTGATGAGGTATATATTAACACCTCTGGTAATGACGGAATGGCAACAGGCGGCTCAGGAGATGTATTATCAGGCATAATTACATCACTTATGTCACAGGGAATGGAATGCTTTGCGGCATCTAAGCTGGGAGTATATATACATGGTCTGGCAGGTGATATGGCTGCCAGTAAAAAAGGCAGGTATTCAATGCTTGCAGGAGATATTATAGAGAATATATCAGAGGTTATAAATAACGAAAAAGATAATTGCTGACAAATGATTATCTGTGAATAAACACCTGAAACCTGGCAATACTTTAACTATAATCAATTAAGTAAATGCTTTGGGAGTGTGATATAGGTGGTAATCAAGCGTGGAGATATATTTTATGCCGATTTAAGACCGGTTGTTGGTTCGGAACAGGGAGGAATAAGACCTGTTCTTATTATTCAGAATGATACAGGGAATAAGCACAGCCCTACAGTAATATGTGCAGCCATCACTTCAAAGATGAATAAGGCAAAGCTTCCAACACACGTAGAAATAGATGCATGCCATTATGATATAGTAAAGGATTCAGTAATTCTGTTAGAACAGTTAAGAACGATAGATAAGAAAAGACTTAAGGATAAGGTGTGCCATCTTGATAATGATATAATAGGACAGGTGGATAAAGCATTAGGTGTAAGTCTTGAGATGAATCTGAAGTAACCGTGGCTGGAATTATCAAAGTGTGGGTAATGTTTGATATATTGTTTTGGTTAATGGAGGCTGCTAGATATTTCAAGATATTGTAAGGCATTGCCGGATATTGCCGGATATTTCCATAAATATTGACGTTATGGATATATATGTGATATTCTTATGACAATTATATACACCAATATAAGTTATTTTATAATTAGATGAAAGGATTTATACGAATTATGAACGAGGGGCATCCCGCGGAAGGAAATGAAGGATTGTTTTCAGGATTGTTTAAAAGATTAACAAAGGGAAAACGTGATGAAGATGTAACAGAAGAAATTATGGATATGGTTAATGAAAGCCACGAACAAGGAGTTATAGCAGAGAATGAAGCTGAAATGATAGGCAATATATTTGAATTTGCTGAAAAACAGGCTGAGGATGTTATGACACATAGAAAGAATATTGTCGCACTTGATGCATCGCTTACAGTTAGTGAGGCATTTGATATAGTTATGGAGGAGAGCTTTTCAAGATATCCAGTGTATGATGGGGATATAGACAATATAATTGGTATATTACATATCAGGGATCTTCTTAAGGTATATGTTAAAGAGGAAGATAGAAACAAGAAGCTTTATCAGGTTAAGAACCAGGTTATGTTTGAACCTTTCTGTATACCTGAGACAAGAAGCGTAAGTGTGTTGTTTAAGGAAATGCAGTCAAAGAAGAATCATTTTGCAGTTGTTGTGGATGAGTATGGACAGACTACTGGTATTGTAACTATGGAAGATATTCTTGAAGAAATCGTCGGCAATATCCTTGATGAGTATGATGAAGAGGAAGTGCAGATAAAACAGATTTCTGAGGGCAGATACGAGATGGATGGCCAGACACCACTTGAAGATATAGAAGAAAAGCTTGGTATAAAGTTTAACTGCGAGGATATAGATACGATTAACGGATATATGATATATAAGCTTGGCAAGATTCCATCAGAGAATGAAAAGTTTGAAACAGAGTGTGGAGGATATACATTCCGGATATTATCAGTATCAGGAAAGATGATTCAGAAGGTGCTTGTTTTTAAGAACAATAAAACAGGAGATGACAATGAAGCACATTAGAAGGATTATTATAGTTCTTATATGGCTTTTAATATGGCAGTTTGCCAGTATGATGACAGGACTTGAGCTATTGCTTGCAAGTCCTGTTGCTGTATTAAAAACTATTATGAATATGCTTGTATCACAACAGTTTTATGTTACGCTTATGCACAGCATGATAAATATAGGAACAGGTCTTATGGCAGGCATTGTTTTTGGAGCTGTTCTTGGGATATGTGC
>CAKRKK010000193.1 GCA_934358235.1 uncultured Lachnospira sp. | reverse complement strand
AGTCGGGGTGACAGGATTCGAACCTGCGACCTCTTGATCCCAAATCAAGCGCTCTAGCCAAGCTGAGCCACACCCCGTAAGGTTATATCTTGCTGTTGTTTTCTTAAGTTCTTAACTCGTGTACCGCAACAACAAGATAGATTATATGCTAATATGTTAATTCTGTCAACACTTTTTTTGAATTTTTTTTATTTTTTTTAATCAAATCGTCAAGCCGCTATTTTACTGGGTTTATTCATCATCTAAATCATAATATTTCTCATTATTTTAAAAAAAATTTAAATTCTTTGATAAATTATTCATCCTATTAGCAGCCCGACTAACCACTTGATAATTCTCATAAATATATAATATATATAATTACATACATCAAATCATTGCTCTATGATTGTTTCCCCTAGTGCTCTAATTATAAACTTTTTATAAATTTTAGATATTTATATATAAACAGCTATCCTATGTTTGGTTCTTTTACATATTTCTTTTTAAACATTTTTTTTACGCATTTCTTTTACGCATTTCTTTTTACATATTTCTTTTTTAACATTTCTTTTTAAATATTTCATTAGTAATTGTGTATTATACTACACATTTTTAAGCGTAAAATAGAACTCATTGTTATCATCAATTTCAAGCATAATATATGTAGGTATTCCATCCGCCTGCCTTGGATATGATATGCTTCCAGGATTAATAAGCGTTATGTCCTGTTCAACCTCTATAACTGGTCTATGTGTATGCCCAAACATAACTATATCCATTCCTCTGGCTACTGCCTCATCTCTTATGACCTTAAGATCTAATGAAACATAGTAATTGTGTCCGTGTGTAAGCCATATCTTCTTTCCCGCTATATTAAGCTCTTTCTCCCTGTCAAGTGGTGAAAAAAAATCATTATTTCCAGCAATAAATACACATTCACAACCTGCCATTCCGCTTATAATATCTTCCTCACCCTCAACATCTCCAAGATGAATAAGCATATCTATATGACCTTCATTATAAAGAGCCTGCGAAAAATTACCATGTCTTCTATGTGTATCACTTATTATCATTATCCTCTGCATATATATCCTCCGACTTATCAAGTTCCTCTTTTATCAGAGCAAGTGCCTTACCTCTGTGACTAATTCTATTTTTCTCTTCAGGATCAAGCTGCGCCGAAGTTTTCCCATATTCAGGTAGATACACAATAGGATCATAACCAAATCCATTATTTCCTTTAATCTCTTTTGCTATCAAGCCTTCCATAGTTCCTCTTTTTACGATTTCCCTTCCATCTGGAAAGCATACAGCTATTGCACATACAAAACGGCCACTTCTGTCATTACCTTCAACACCTTCCAGCCTTTTAAGCAATGCTGCATTCTTAATATCGTAGGATGTATCATGTCCCATATATCTTGCCGAATATACTCCCGGCTCTTTATTAAGATAATCTATCTCAAGCCCTGAGTCATCAGCCATTGTAATCTCTCCTGTAAGCTTTGAAATAGCCCTTGCCTTTATAAGTGCATTTTCTTCAAATGTAGTACCATTTTCTTCTACTTCAACATTGATTCCAGCTTCTTTTATTGAGATGATATCATATCCTGAAAGTATCTCTTTTACTTCTTTAATCTTATCCTTATTATTGGATGCAAGTATTATTCTTTTCATAACTGACCTTTCTTAGGTATTTCTTATATACCCGTATACTCTATATTCTGTTGTGTATTATTAATCTATACACACATAGTTTTACTATATGTAACTATCTCAATATTAATGTTAGTATAAATTAATTATATCAATTATTTGTTGCATTGTGTCTTATCTTATCCGTTTCTTTTAGGTGGCTTTGGTCCCATAAATGAATAAAAATAAGTCTTCAGCATTCCATTATATATCTTACGGTTCTTATCAGCTTTTCGCCCGAAATACTTTTGTGCATCATCATAGGAAGTAATCATATAAGCAGACCATGAATCTAGCTTGGCAAACTGTTTTCCAAACGCAGAATATATCGCAGGAAGTGTTTCTTTATCTTCAAGCCTCTCTCCGTATGGAGGATTCGTTATAATAAATCCGTATTTTTTATGATGACTAAGGTCGTTAACACTTCTTGCCTGAAAATGTATAAGCTTGTCTACACCTGCATTGGCAGCATTACTTCTCGCAATCTTTATAACATTCTCATCAATATCAAAGCCCTGTATATCCGTTTCTACACTTAAGTTTATTAAGTCTTCTGCTTCTTCTACAGCATCATCCCATATTTCATTATTTATTATATTAGTCCAACGCAAAGATGTAAAGCGTCTATTCATACCTGGCGCAATATTTGCTGCTATCATGGCTGCTTCTATCGGAAATGTTCCACTGCCGCAGAAAGGATCAATCAATATCCGGTCTGGTTTCCATGGTGTCAGCATAATCAATGCAGCCGCTAAAGTTTCTGATATAGGTGCCTTTCCTGCAGCCGGCCTGTATCCACGCTTATGAAGAGAATCTCCAGTTGTATCAAGTGAAACTGTAACTATATCCTTCATAATACTTACTCTTATAGGATAACTGTCCCCATCCTCTTTAAACCAGCTTATTGAGTAATTTTGCTTAAGTCGCTCAACAATAGCTTTCTTAACAATTGACTGGATATCTGACGAACTAAACAGCTTACTATTAATAGAATTAGCCTTAGTTACCCAGAATTTCCCATCCTTTGGTATAAAGCTCTCCCATTCAAGCTCCTTTATATTATCAAATAACTCTGTAAATGTTGTTGCCTTAAACTCTCCAACCTTAAGCAGAACTCTTTCTGCTGTTCTAAGAAATATATTGGCTCTTGCAATCGCATCTGCATCTCCTATAAACGTTACTTTTCCATCTTCGACCTTTGATATATCGTATCCTAAATCATATATTTCCCTTTTTAATACTGATTCCAAACCAAAATGGCAGGGTGCAATTAATTCATATGTATCTATCATTTTATTCTCCAATTCTTTAAATATTTTCCTATTACTTTTATGGATTTATGTGATTTTAAAACCTTTATCATCGTTGTGGCTATCACCTGTAATTATAGCCGTTCCTTTATAACCAGACATGCCACCTACTAATGACTTAGTTCTATAACCCATTGATGAGAGATTATTTCCTACAATCAGGCTATTTACTCCCATATCACAGTATATAACATACACCAGCATTTTGTCCTTAAAATATTCACAAAATTTTCTATATCCCTCAAATGTATTGATTTCTGAAAATGGCCAGTTATATGCTCCCTTGATATGACTCTTATTATACAACTCTTCCTGTCTTACATCTATCAGTATTGCATATGGATTGTGCACATAATAATCAATTCTTCCTGGTCCTATTAATTCACATCTCATATAACCACGTTCATCAAATATAATTTATTAAATTCTATGTTAATAATGCACCAAATATGATGTGTTAATATATTATTTTCATAGTCACCCATCGATAATTTATCGATTTATTGTATCATTGTTTATTTCCGTAGTCACCCATCGATAATTTATCGATTTATTGTGTCATTGTTTATTTCCATAGTTGCTCCTCGATAATTTAACGTTTTACTGTTTATTAACATAGTTTTCTTAGCTATCTGGCTTAATATGTAGGCTGCTTGCGCAGCCTGTCACTTAATAGCAGTCCGTACTATCTGATGACTTATTAGACGAATTCCTGGTTAAATCCACTGAATTTTTTGAACTGTTTTTAGCTGAATTTCTTGAACCATTCTTTGATGAACTAGCTGAGTTCTTTGATGAATTATAGGAATTCTTTGATGCCTTATCTGATTCATTGTAGCTGTTTGATTCATTTTTAGATGAATTATATGACATAATTATGTCCTCCTTATTAATATTTTCATTAATAGTATGGATTAACCAGCAATATTTTATTCATCTATGCCTCTTTTTTATTAAAATGTGTTTTAGTATATATTATAAAGGAATGCCATGTTTATTGAAAATAAAAAAAGCCCTACATAATATGTAAGGCTTATGTACGTGACAAGATTCGAACTCGCGGCCTTCTGGTCCGTAGCCAGACGCTCTATCCAGCTGAGCTACACGTACTAATATGATGTAAAACATCAATGCCGGCAACGGGAATCGAACCCGTATGGGAGTATAAGTCCCGCAGGATTTTAAGTCCTGTGCGTCTGCCAGTTCCG
>CAKRKK010000192.1 GCA_934358235.1 uncultured Lachnospira sp. | reverse complement strand
CCAGTGCCCAGAGAAAATACTTCGAATGTCCCCATCTTACGGTCTGTTTCTGTGTGTCCTTCTGAAGTGCCGCTGTAAAACTTGAAAGAGAACCCCTCTTCATAACTAATGGATAGTTTGCATTAAGACTCAGGTCAGGATTCGTAATTCTGTCTGTTGCCGATTCACTTATCTCAAGATTATTCATAGCATTTACAGCAAGCTGTACATAATCTCCATACTGATATGGTGCATAGGTATAGAACTTAGGTGGACCAGTCATAGAGAACGCACCTATAAACAGTTCAACCGCCACAAGGCTTATAACAATACTAACCCTGTAACCCTTCTTCATAACCACAACACCAGCAATATGCACAACCAGCATAACTGCGAATACAGCAATAAAGAATATAAATGCTGCAACATAAGAATTCACAGGAAGCCTGTCATATATAAATGCCATTATGGCGCATACTAAAACTGTAACAACTGTCTGTATTATAAGCTTTTTCTTTTCCTGTTTATCCTCCACAAGCACCTTATCTGCATATACGCAGGCCAGACATATAAGCGTGAAGGCTATAATATATCCATTTCTTAAGGTATAACCATTATATGAACCAAAATGCCACATAATGTTAGTACCCTCTGCTATTGCCTGAATAAGAATAATAGCCACAAGTGATATTGAATACCTGTTAAGGCTTACTGCCTCCTTATCCTTACTGTAGCCTGCTGCTTTTCTTGTCCTGTGTATGCCTGTAAATATAATTACAAAGAACAGCCCCATGCCATAGAACATCATTATTCTTTCAAACTCACCAAGGCTGAAGCTTCTAAAGGTAGGATTCGCTATCCAGGAAAGATATTGCTTAAGCAGCGAATCTGTGTTGCCTGTCCTTTGTGACTGTGATAGCTGTGCAAATACAGGTATAAGCATGAAAGCCGAAAGTGCAATTCCCGTAAATGTTCCTATTCCAAGATTCCACGCTTTTTCCCGTCTTTCCTTCCTGTCACATCTGAATATCAGATACATACCTCCAACAAGAAGAATGTATACAAGTGACATAGCTGCAAGATAATAGTTTATAATAAACAGAACTGCAACCATAATTATATAAAACAGCTTCTTTCCTGTCTTTTCCATAATGTCAAGTGCCATCATAAGCAATGGAAATAGTGCTACTATATCCATCCATGGTGTAAAGCAGGAAGCGTACAATAAAACATATCCACAAAACGCATAAGCTGTTGCAAACAATGTCTTTAATCTATAAGACAGCCCGCTATATCTTCTGTTAATGAAGGCATACATAGCCACAGCCATAACAAATGTCTTAATGACTGTAAGTATTGATATGAATTCAAGTATATAATCCCTTGGACAAAGATATAAAAATATATTAAACGGACTTAACATTGAGAATGCTGACATACTCATAGTTACATTGGTTCCAAGTGCCGTATACCAGTCAAACCATATATCAGCCTTTCCATGCATAGCATCCCACAGGTGTGCATATAATGGGGCAACCTGCTGCATATTATCAAAAAGGTCTATTCTGCTGCTTCCAAACGGCCATATTCCCTTGGCAGCAAGAACTATTAACATAACAAGTAGTGTTATTAATCCTGGAAAAAGATACTTAAGCAGTTTCTTTCCATTTTTCTCAGAACTGTTATTCATATTAATCTCCATTCTAGTGCTTTTCGCATATCCCAGACTGTGTGCTTTTACCCCAGCCTGTTCTCCTATTACATAATTATACGTTTACATAATTATACGTGCGTAACTATGCAGGTACACCTGCCTCTTACTAAAACATTGCGCTTTCCTGCACTTATAAAGAAGCTTTCTCCTGCTTTAAACTGCATTTCCTTATCATAATCATCTGTCATAATAGTTCCAGAGCCTTCTATGGCAATAACTGAAACAAAGGAGGCCTCATCTACCTGTATCTTAGCCTCATCCTCAACCTCATACTTAATTACCTCAAAGTACTTGCACTGGACAAGTCGTTTAGCCAGATAATGCTCGTTATGTGTAAGCATCACATTGCATTTATTGTCTGCAGCATATTTGACAGGATTAACCACATCAAGCGACTTTCCTACATGTAATTCTCTTGGATTACCGAACTTATCCCTTCTGTCATAATCATACATACGGTATGTGCAGTTAGAATTCTGCTGTATTTCACATATAAATATACCTGCACCTATGGCATGTATAGTTCCAGCCTTAACCATAACTACATCGCCCTTCTTAACATCAACTCTGTTAAGAATTTCTGTAATTGTATTATTCTTTATACGCTCTTCGATTTCTTCTTTTGATGAATCCCTTGACAGACCGCAATACAGATAAGCTCCTGGTTCAGCATCAAGCACATACCACATTTCATTCTTGCCATATTCATTTTCATTCTCAAGGGCGTATTCATCATCAGGATGAATCTGAATAGATAATGCCTGCTTTGCATCTATAAACTTAATAAGAACCGGAAATCTGTCCTGTGCCTGACACTTCCAGCCAAGTGCCTCCTTGCCTATTATGGTAAGGTAGTCATTAAACAGCATTCCCTTATAATAGCCCTCTGCTATACGGCTCTGTCCATCCGGATGTGCAGAAAGCTCCCAGCTTTCGCCAATAACCTCATAGTCGCACTTCTTTCCAAACACATCCCTTATCTTCGTTCCGCCCCACAGATTATCCTTAAATGCAGGATCAAGCTTTACTATCGGACTGTTATCTGTTCTTACATAATTGCCATCATTAGTACCTGATTCCTGACCATATATCTTTACAAGATCATTTTCAAGTATTGAATCACCTATTCCAACCTCTATGATAACTACATTCTCATCTGTCTTATTGGCGACCTTATGCTTGACACCTACCGGAACAAATACGCTTTCATACTTATGATAATCTCTTGTTTCAGTACCTATAGTAATAGTAGCTGTTCCCTCAACCACTGACCAGTACTCTGCTCTTAATTCGTGCTGATGAAGATTCATCATCATTCCAGGAAATACAGTCACCTTCTTAACCTTATATCCCTTAGAATAGTTAAGAAGCTCGTGTATACCCCATTCCCTGTAAGAGATTCTGTTGTAATCAAAGTATGTTTCATACTGCTCCATATTATCTCTTACTATCTCTTTAATATTATCAGCCGATTTCTTTGATGATATATATGTTGCATCATCTGTATTGACAACAACAAGATCTCTTAAATCATTAGCAACAACTAGTTGTCTCTGGGCATTATTAATAACTGATACATTGCTGCAGTCATTCTTTATGACATAATCCTTCTTATTGTCATTATGCTGTGGCTCTATATCACATACATTATCAACGTCCTTCCAGGTTATATGTGCTTCTACCACCTTTAATCTGTCATAGCTTTCAAGTATAAGCTTTTCTATGCTTCCCTCTGGAATATCCTTCATAACATTCTCAGAAAAACGTATAGCTCTCCTTATAGCAGGAACCTTTCTCTTAGCGGTTCTGCAGGCTGCATATAATTCTGGCTTTTCTTTTCTTACTACATTTATAAGATCACCGGCCCTGAATATAAGCATGCCGCTATTCCACAGATAACCCTCTTCATAAGAATAGCAGTCAGATATTTCTGATGAAGCATTATCGAAATCAACTCTTGGCAAAAGAGTCTCTACATCATTCTCTTTTCTTAATATATATCCAAGATTCTTCGCCTGATAATCCGGCTTAATACCAAGTGCTACTATACTTCCAGCCTTCGCCATATCCTTTGCGCTGATTATTGCATCCTTATAACCATCGCCATCTATAAAATTATCTGAATTAACTATCAGAACGAACTCTGTCGGATTAGCAAACATTGTTCCTAATATAATCGCTGCCGCTGTTCCTTTAGCTGTTCCCTCAAGTATCAGTCTGTATCTGAGACTCTGGAATGCCTTCATCTGTCCATTGACAATATTCTTATATGACTCATTAGTGACTATTATAAATTCATCACAATATGGCATATTTCTTACAACTGTCTCCTGAAGCAATGAACGTCCTTCCTTAAAATTCATAAACTGCTTAGGATAATTCTTTCTTGATAATGGCCATAAGCTGTCGCCACTACCTCCTGCCAGGATAACACACTTCATATAAATGTTCCTCCCAAATATACTGATTAATTATCTCAACATTCTCTCATCATCTTGCTTATAATAAGCCTG
>CAKRKK010000191.1 GCA_934358235.1 uncultured Lachnospira sp. | reverse complement strand
CGACTGCGATGGGAACCTCTGTTGGAACTATAACACTTATTGTACCTATTGCAGTAGCTGTATCAGAGGCTTCAGGTTTTTCGGTACAGCTATGTATGGCATCTGTTATGGGTGGAGCCATGTTTGGAGACAATCTTTCATTTATTTCTGATACAACGATTGCTGCCTGTAATGGACAGGGCTGTGCTATGAAGGACAAGTTCAGGGAGAATTTCTGGATTGCTTTCCCGGCAGCAGTTGTGACGCTGATTATTATTTTGTTATTGTCATTTGGAACAGATATATCCGGAAGTGTGACACACGATTATAATCTTATTCAGATTATTCCATATGTGCTTGTGCTTATTGGAGGCATAGCGGGAGTTAATGTATTTAGTGTACTTCTTATCGGAATAGTATCAGGAATAATTATTGTTTTATCAACTGGTAATATAGGAGTTTATGCACTTATTGGAAACATAGGCTCAGGTTTATCAGGAATGTTTGAAACAAGCATGGTTGCTATACTTGTTTCTGCTCTATGTGCACTCATAAGGGAATATGGAGGCTTCACAGCCCTGCTTAATGGAATCAAGAAAACCTTTAAGGGAAAGAGGGGCGGACAGCTTGGAGTAGGACTTCTCGTAGGAGCTATGGATATAGCGACAGCTAATAATACAGTTGCCATCGTTATGGCTAATCCTATAGCAAAGGAAATGTCCGAAAACTACGGAATATCTAACAGAAAGACAGCTTCACTGCTGGATACATTTTCGTGTGTATTTCAGGGGATTATTCCATATGGTGCGCAGATGCTTGTTGCGATATCCGCCGCAAATGAGCTTGGCTATTCGATATCAGCATTTCAGATTATACCAGTCCTATTCTATCCGCTTATGCTTCTTATAAGCTCTCTGATATGGATATTTGTGATACCAGCGGATAAGTAGAAGCGTGATAGCCTTTTTACTAAGACTGATGTGCTTACGTGTCCAAAGTAAAAGCCTTTTTCTGCAAGCATAAACGGTGTTTTATACTTTTGATACTTACATCATAATATTTCATTGTATAATATAGCCATATCTGATAAAATTATGTCAGTTATGGCTATGTTTATGTAGTTGTGTGGTATATGAAATGTAAATAATATATAAAAAATATCAGGAGGCATATGGACAGATGTCAGATATAACAAATAGTGAGAGTAGTCAATTCAGCGAAAAAGCGTATGTAAACAAGAAGCTACTGCTGTGTTATCAGATTATTTCAGCAGTACTTTTTATAGCATACATTATAGAACTTGTAAAAGGAAACAGAACAGCTATGTATGTAGCAGTATTTTCAGCAATACTGATAATACCAGTTGTGCTTGCAACACTTGTTTATAAGAAAAATCCCGAGGCAAAGCTTGTAAGAAGCATAACAGCATTAGGTTATGGTATTCTGTATGCATTCGTGTTATGGACATCGGTCAGTATACTTTCTTTTACATATGCAATACCTATGATTATAGCTATTTCAATATTTGCGGATAAGACATATACACTTAAGGTAGGAATTGCAAGTGCATTTATAAATGTTGTATATATATTTATACAGTACATTAATGTAGGAATAACAAGCTCTGATATGGTCGATTATGAGATACAGGTAGCACTTATGGCACTTATTGTAGCATTTTCATATATAACGACAGGAACACTTGAACGCATATCAGACTACAAGTTAAGTTCAATAGAAGCTGAGAAGAAAAAGTCGGATATGATGATTGATAAGATTATAAGTGCCAATGATAATCTTCAGAAGGAAATATCAGATATAACAGAAGAGTCAAAGAAGATGGCTTTGCAGGGTGAGAACAGCCAACTTGCTGTATCACAGATGGTAACAGGTGCCAATGAGCTTGCTGTTACGGTACAGAACCAGCTTGAGATGACGGAAAGTATCGGAAAGATTACAGAGAATGCGAGAGTTCTTATAGAAGATATTAAGAAGCAGTTTGATATGACAACAACTACAACTGCTGATGGCAACCAGAATATGGAAAAGCTTGCCGGTGTATCGATTGAGAGTAAGAATATAGGCAGTGAAGTAAGTAAGAGTATGGCGGAGCTTTCTGCCAAGTCAGAGCAGGCTAAGTCAATCCTTGAAATGATTAATGGAATAACAAGACAGACAGCACTTCTTGCACTTAATGCAAGCATAGAAGCGGCAAGGGCAGGTGAGGCAGGAGCCGGTTTTGCAGTTGTTGCAGACCAGATAAAGAAGCTTGCAGAAGAAACACAAAAGTCAACAGAGGATATAGCTGATATTATAGGAGCACTTTCACAGCAGGCGGATAATGCAGGAAATAGTGTTGAAAGTCTGCTTAAGGCCAATGAAACACAATTAGGGCTCGTTGATGAGTCGAAGAAGTCTTTTGATGCCATAAGGGATGATATAGACGATATTAAGACTAAGATTGACAGCGAATATCAGTATATGGATAATATATCAACAAGTAACAACGAGATTACACAGCATATAGAAAGTCTCAGTGCATTCAGTGAGGAGCTTCTTGCTAATACTGAGAATACGCAGCAGTTAAGCAGCCAGACAATAGACGGAACAAAGAAGATTAACAGCCTGTTAGACGGTGCTATGGACGAGATGGCAAAGCTTCAGGGCATTATAGACAACAAGTAGAATATAAAAGAGTGATAAAGCAGGAAAAGATATGAGTGATAATTGTATGAAAGATATTAAAACAACAGAAGTTAATGCACAGAATAATAATACAGGTGATAACAAAAAAAGAAAGAATATCATACTTATAGGTATGCCGGGAAGTGGAAAGAGTACATTAGGCGTAGTTCTTGCAAAGAAGCTTGGTTATTCTTTCATAGATTCTGACATAGTTATTCAGGATACTTATGGAAAGACACTTGAAGAGCTTATAGATGAACATGGGGATGCAGGTTTCATAAAAATAGAGAATGATGTAAACTGCGGCATATCACCAGAGCATACGATTATAGCTACCGGTGGAAGTGCTGTTTATGGAAAAGAGGCAATGGAGCATTTTAAGGAAATAGGAACTGTTATATATCTTAAGGTTTCTGAAAAGGAGCTTGAGTCAAGACTTGGAAGCCTTAAGGAGCGTGGAGTTGTATCAAACGGTAAAACAACTATCGAGGAAATATTTGAGGACAGGAAAAGACTGTATGAAAAGTATGCTGACATTGTTATCACACAGGAGGGCATGGATATAAGAACGATAGTTGAAGATATGTATTCAAGGATTAAATTTATGAATTAAATTTATTCAATTAAATTCAATTAAATATTGATTTATTATGGAAAAATCTCACTTTTTGTATTAATATATTTATAGCTTGTTTTGTATGATTTTTAGCATTTACATTATAATGTATTAATTACAAGGAGGGAGATTTTTTAAAATGGAAGAGATTAAGGCTGGGAATAAGTACAAGTACACAGAGGAAACGGAAAGATTTAAAAAAATGAACAGATTTTATATAGCAGCGACATCTGTTTTGGGATGTATATTTATATTCTATCTGTGGTTAAAGCTGTCCTGTAATGCTATAGCACATGTAACTGTATATGGTAATACAGCTCTTATTGCTGTATTTGCAATAGTCAATACTATCGTGTATGTAAAGAATAAGGAAACAAGAAAGTTAAAGGCTATGGCTACATGGGAGATATGTATAGAATATCTGCTTATTGGTGTTCAGACTAGTGCAACCTTTATAAGCTATGCAATTATAATAATATTTATATTACAGATTCCATATTACGAGAAGAAGTCTTTGAATAGAACTGCAATAGGCACATTGATTCTATATATTATAGTTATGAGTGTACAGGCATCAAAGGGAATATATGGCAATGATGTTAATGCAGTATGTGGAACCTTTATTGTTATTCTTACAGGTATTGTAATACTTCAGGTGGGAAAGCTATGCATACTGTTTAATGATGATGCAGTTGGCTCAGCAAGAGAAGAGCACGATAAGGTAAAGAAGGTTCTTGATGATATGCTTGAGGTATCACAGACTGTTAATAAGGAAACTGCTGAAAGCAGAAACATTATGGATCAGCTTGTAAGTACAACAGAGAATGTAACAAGCAATATGAAGGAAATTACTGCAGCTACGAATATGACGGCTACAAGCATAGAAGAACAGAATACTATGACAACATCTATACAGCAGGCTATTGAGCACACAGGCGAAGTATCTAA
>CAKRKK010000190.1 GCA_934358235.1 uncultured Lachnospira sp. | reverse complement strand
CTGCCCTTTCCAACCTGTATGAGTGTTCCAGCTATTATCCTGACCATATTATAAAGAAAGCCATTACCGGTTATTGTTATATGTATTTCCTCATCCTTTTTGTCTACATCAAGTGAATATACTGTCCTTACTGTTGATTCGGCCTGTGTTCTTACACAGCAGAAGCTCTTAAAGTCATGCTCTCCTATAAGATAGCTGGCAGCCTTCTTCATTCTGTCTATATCTATATTACCTGCTACATTCCAGGTATAATTTCTTTTCTGTGGTATTCCGAATTCGGTATTTAATATCCTGTAGCAATATGTTTTCTTTGTGTCACAATGTCTTGGATGAAAGTCTGCATTAACTTCATCGGATTCCTGCACAATAACATCATCAGGAAGGTACCTGTTAAGTGCATACGTGAATCTGTCTGCCGGTATACTTGAAGCTGTATCGAACACTGCTACATTTCCCATAGCATGAACCCCGGCATCTGTACGGCTTGCACCTATTACATGTATATGTTCTCCTGTAAGCTGATGTATTGCGTCATCTAATACCTTCTCTACCGTTATGGCAGATGGCTGTATCTGCCAGCCTGAATAATTCGTTCCATCATATGCTACCCTCAGCCTTATTCTTCTCATTCTGATCCTCATTTCTGCTATAACCTTATATGAATGTCTAAAGCGATTTCTAGCACTTATTGATACATCCTTAATTTCGTTGATATGCTGTTAAGGTCAATTCTAAGTGATTTCTAACACTTATGATACATCCTTAATTCCGTTGATACGCTGTTGAGGTTAACTCTAAGCGATTTCTAGCACTTATTAATACATCCTTAATTCCGTTGATATGCCGTTGAGATTAATTCTAAGCGATTTCTAACACCTATTAATACATCCTGCTTGTATAAATGATAAAACCAACCATTAAACAAATATTTTAATAAGAATTAACACTCCAAGGTATGCAAACATACAAAAATATGCTATCTGATCCCTTTTAGCATACTTAAGCGGCTTCATTTTGGTCCTGCCCTCTGAACCATGGTAGCATCTTGCTTCCATCGCCATAGCAAGCTCATTTGCCCTTCTGAATGCTGAAACAAAAAGAGGAACAAGAATCGGCACCATAGCTTTAGCTCTTTTTATAATATTACCATTTTCAAAGTCTGCGCCTCTTGCCATCTGTGCCTTCATTATTTTATCCGTTTCTTCCACAAGAATAGGAATAAATCTTAATGCTATTGACATCATCATTGCTATCTCGTGTACTGGCACTTTTATATATTTAAGAAAGCCTAAGCCTTTTTCAAGACCGTCAGTCAGATTGTTAGGTGTTGTTGTCAAGGTCATAAGTGATGTGCCTAATATAAGGTACACAAGACGTACGACCATAAATATAGCTGTCTTAAGACCTTCGTAAGTTATCGTCAGCTTCCATATCTGGATAAGTGTTTCGCCCGGTGTTAAAAACAGGTTAAATACTGCACTGATTATAATAAGAATTACAATTGACTTAAGTCCTCTTACCATGAATTTAAGAGGTATCTTTGATATAGCTATAACCGCTGCAAGTGCAACTGTTACAAATGCATATATCCATATATTCATTCCTAAAAATAATGATATTATAAATACTAATGTACCCATAAGCTTTACTCTTGGGTCAAGTCTGTGTATAACTGATTCTGCCTGATAATATTGTCCTATTGTTATATCTTTAATCATATCTTTCCAATCCTGTGCATATGCACATTTTCTACATTTCACTCCTGTACATTATACAGGTTATGCTTGTATCTGTTTATCTGTTATTAATAACATTAAAATGCTTCAATATATTATCTTTTGCTTCTTCAACTGTAATCGCGTCAGGATTAACAGCTATACCGGCCGCAATAAGGTCATTCATAATATAAGTAACCTGTGGAGCTGCAAGTCCGATATGTTCAAGCTCTTTATGGTGTGCAAACACATTCCTTGGTGTATCATCATATTTAAGAATTCCATCATCCATAACCATAATTCTGCTTACATATCTCGCAACATCTTCCATGCTATGTGAAACCAGAATTACTGTAATTCCAGTCTCCTCCCTCAGCCGCTTTACACATTCAAGAATATCATCTCTGCCCTTTGGATCCAATCCGGCAGTTGGTTCATCAAGTATAAGCACCTGTGGTTTCATGGCAAGTACGCCTGCTATTGCAACCCTTCTTTTCTGACCACCTGATAAGTCAAATGGAGACTGATAATACAGATTTTCATCCAATCCCACCTGTTTCAGGCTTTCGAAAGCCCTTATCTCATATTCCTGTCTGGATAAGCCCAGATTCTTAGGTCCAAAACATACATCCTTAAATATATCTGTTTCGAATAACTGATGCTCCGGATACTGGAATACCAGCCCAACATTTTTTCTTAATTCACGCATATCATACCCTGCTTCATATATATCCTTACCATTGTAATATATATGTCCGGATGTAGCCTTTAAAAGGCCATTCAGATGCTGAATCAATGTCGATTTACCTGAGCCTGTATGTCCTATAAGACCTATAAACTCTCCATCCTCTATTGCAAATGATACATTATCCAGAGCTTTTCTTTCAAAGCCTGTTCCAGCCTCGTATACGTGGCTGATTTTATCAACTATTATAGACATTCCTTCCTCGTTTCTGTGTGTATGCCGGATTAAATACGGTCACGCCACTTATTTAAACTTTTCCCGGTTAATTACTATCTGAAGTAACTCCGGCAGAATCTAACCTTTTTAATTCCTCAACTAATTCTTCGTTTCTTATAATTCCGTCCTTAATTGCAAGACCTGATTTTTTTAATTCGTATGCAAGCTCCGTAACCTGTGGAACATCAAGTCTTAATTCCTTTAATTTATCAACCTGCGAAAATATCTGTCTAGGCGTTCCATCCATCACAAGCCTGCCCTTATCCATTACATATACATGATCTGCATCTATAACCTCTTCCATATAATGTGTTATAAGAATTATGGTTACACCTTCTTTTTTATTAAGCTCGTGCAGAACATGTATAACCTCTTTTCGTCCAAGCGGATCAAGCATAGCTGTTGGTTCATCAAGCACTATGCACTTAGGCTTCATAGCAACTATTCCTGCTATTGCTACCCTTTGCTTCTGACCACCCGACAGCTTGTTTGGTGACGCATTTCTGAACTTATACATACCAACTGCTTTAAGGCTCTTTTCTACTCTTTCCCAGATTTCTTCTGTTGGTACACCTATATTTTCAGGGCCAAAGCCTACCTCCTCATCTACAAGTGTTCCTACTATCTGATTATCCGGATTCTGGAATACCATGCCCGCTGTCTGCCTTACCTTAAGCGTATTTTCTGTTTCCCTGGTATCCATTCCATCTACATACACAGTTCCTTCTGTTGGCATAACAAGTGCATTAAGATGCTTGGCAAATGTAGATTTACCCGAACCATTATGTCCTAATACAGCAACAAAATCTCCTGCCTTTATATCTATATTAACGTTATCTACGGCAGTTGTAATGCCTTCAACGTTTCCTTCTTCATCACGTCTTATATATTCAAATGTTAAATCTTTAGCTTGTACTATTCCCACTATTTTCTCCAATTCCTGATTCATACATTCTGTTAACTTACACAATATCTTTATATAACAAAACAGCGGATAAGAATTACTTCTTACCCGCTATAAAAAAGCACTTAATTAAACTAATTCAAGAAGTACTTCCATTGCTGCGTCACCTTTTCTTAAGCCAATCTTAACGATTCTTGTATAACCACCGTTACGGTCAGCATACTTTGGTGCGATTTCGTCAAATAACTTATTTGTAAGGTCAACTGTCTTTGTATTCTTCTTCTTACCAGCAGCATCTGTAGGAACTTCTGTTACCTTGTAAAGAATCTTATCCATCTGCTTTCTAGCATGAAGCTTTGAAGGAAGATCTTTCTTGATTTCCTTTTCTACTGTCTCATATACAGTAACCTTCTTGCCATCAACAACTTCCTTAACTCTCTTGCCATCAGCATCCTTCTTAGCAACCTTAGCTGATACTGTAACTGTTTCGTAGTTGTCCTTTTCCTTAACTGCAAGTGTAATAAGCTTCTCAGCCTGCTTACGAACTTCCTTAGCTCTTGCTTCTGTTGTAACAATCTTACCATTTTCGATTAAAGCTGTTACCTGGCTTCTTAATAAAGCCTTTCTCTGGCTTGATGTTCTACCAAGCTTTCTATACTTTGCCATTGATTTAACCTCCATTTGTAAC
>CAKRKK010000189.1 GCA_934358235.1 uncultured Lachnospira sp. | reverse complement strand
TCTGTACTAATAGGTCGAGGGCTTAACCAAGAAGGTTAAGGTTTGGATAGAACAAAGAGAGTTATTCTTGAAGGTGAGAGTACGAAAGTACTTGACAGAATACGGATGTAAATATAGAATATTTAATGTGCAGTTTTGAAAGAGCAATCTTTTAAATAGGGGTGTGGTGAAGTGGTATCATAGGGGTCTCCAAAACCTTTGGTGGGAGTTCGATTCTCTCCACCCCTGTTATTTTGTTTATTATTGAACCATTTTGGACATTTTAGAGAATTGTTTTGAGACTTTAAGAGAATTATTATGACGTGAATAAACAGCTTTTACATTAAATAAGATGTAGAGGCTGTCTTTTTTGTAAAAGTGATTTTAACTAATGGACAATTATTTATAAATTAGCTGGCGGCTGATTAAGGCCGGTATGAAAAGGAGAATGTATGGTTGATAGCAGTTATTTTAAGAATAATAAAAGTAATGGTACAGGTGGAAAAGGAAAGCTTATGGAACGCTTGAAAAAGCATAAGTGGATTCCTATGGTTATTCTTATATTAATAGCACTTGTAATGATTGCTATACAGTATTTTATGCTGGATGTACTCCAGTATACAAGGCAGATGGCAGAACAGCAGGGGGCTGGCTTTATTAATATATATCCATTAATTAGTAATATTTTTGGTTAGATATGATTAAGTTTTCATAGTGATGAATTTGATTATATCAAGATGACCCCATCCCTGCTGATTGCGGGGAAGATTTACCTTGTTACAGCATTGTTTCAGGCGTGTACGGATTTCTTCAGGGGAAAGATCATAGTTAGTCAGAAGGCGCGCTATTGCGCCACTTACGATAGGTGCAGACATGGATGTTCCGCTTTTTGTGGAATATCCATTTTTTCGATTACTGCAGGCTGTAATATTAGAGCCAGTTACAACAAGCTCCGGTTTAGGAAAACCATCATGAGTCGGACCACGCCCGGAATGAAAGGTTTTATCATCCATAGAGCCTACTGTTATTATTAAGTGGCTGGTTCCTGGAGCTGTAATGCTTTTTGCATATGGTCCGTTATTGCCTGCTGCTGCAACAACAACTATGCCATTATGCCACATATTTTCAACATGATGAATAAGCCGCTGTGTATTTTCGATATCAGCATTATTGTTATTCGTTGTACCGAAGGATATGTTGGCTACGCGTATATTGTATATGTCCTTGTTATTGATTATCCAGTTGGCTCCGTCTATTACGTTACCGATTTTTCCATTTCCATAAGTGTCAAGAACTTTGACGGATATAATCTGACTCATAGGTGCAATCCCTTTAAACCGTCCGTTACTGGCTCTTCCGCTGCCAGCTATGATTCCAGAAACGTGCGTTCCATGTCCGCTGTCATCATAAGGCTGTGTCTGGTTGTTAACAAAGTCCTTGAAAGCTATTATTCTGTTGTCGAAATCTATATGTTTATAGATACCTGTATCAAGTACAGCTACCCCAATATTTTTATTAGACATAAAATGTGTATCCTTTATAAAAATTACCAGATATTTATATATTTATTTTATTCTGAAAATGCAGTAAATGTTCAGATTATTGATGGTGAAAATGGTAAAAAGTAACATATTATAGAGCTTATTGTTTGCTTTTTAACATAAAATCTTATATAATATATAAACACTTAATTCATTTGGAAGGTTTTATGTGAATAACGTGAAGAATTGAGAGGTTTGCGATATGGAAAAGAAGAGAATTGTAGTTGCATTGGGAAGAAATTCATTTGGTGTTACCTTCCCCGAACAGCAGGCTAATGTAAAGAAGGCGGCAAAGGCTGTAGCTGATCTTGTAGAAGCTAAGTATCAGGTAGTTATTACACATAGTAATGGACCACAGGTTGGTATGATTCAGACAGCAATGACAGAATTTGCAAGACTTGAGCCAGAAGATAGAACAGTTGCACCAATGTCAGTATGTGGAGCTATGAGCGAGGGATATATAGGTTATGATTTACAGAATGCAATAAGAGAGGAGCTTCTTAACAGAGGTATATATAAGACGGTTTCTACTATTATTACACAGGTAAGAGTTGATCCTTTTGATATAGCATTTTCAGAACCATCTAAGATAATAGGAAGATATATGACAAAGGAAGAGGCAGATGCCGAAGAAGAAAAGGGTAATCACGTAATCGAGGAGGAGCCTGGTAAGTTCAGAAGAATTATCGCATCTCCAATGCCTATTGATATATATGAAATAGATGCTGTAAGGACACTTCTTGATGCAGATCAGGTAGTTATAGCTGCCGGTGGTGGTGGTATTCCTGTATTGCAGCAGGGTTCACATCTTAAGGGAGCCTCTGCGATTATTGAAAAGGATTATACAGCAGCTAAGCTTGCAGAGCTTGTAGGTGCTGATACACTTCTTTTCCTTACAGCCTATGATAGACTTACAATAGGTAAAGGAACAGCAGACGAGAAAGAGTTTGATAAGGTTACTGCCACAGACCTTCATAAGTATATCAAGGATGGGCATTTCCCAGCTAAGACAACATTCCCTAAGGTAGATGCATCTATAAGATTCGTTACAGCTAATTCTGATAGAAAAGCCGTTATAGCTAATCTTGAATGTGCAAAGGAAGGACTTGCAGGTAAGGCTGGAACTACAATCACAGCATAACAGCAGTGGTTTGGTATCCGTTAATACATATGGCCTGATGAATATTTGTTTTGTAAATATTGCATTGATGAATATTGCATTTGATGACATTTTTATTGCGGAT
This sequence comes from uncultured Lachnospira sp., assembly GCA_934358235.1. GTDB lineage: Bacteria > Bacillota > Clostridia > Lachnospirales > Lachnospiraceae > Lachnospira. The sequence goes on along the minus strand of CAKRKK010000189.1, from coordinate 1,513 downwards.
TACAACATATTATATGCAACATACAACATCTCCCAATAATATACATAAATATGTGTTACAATAGTGTATATTAATTATTGGGAGGTGTTTTTTTGTTATTATTTAATTTACAAAAGAAATGGGCTGATGTAGACAGCCTTACAGAGCATCTGGATGTTATGGGGATGGATGTTTACAATGTGTATGAGGAACAGAAGGTATCAGAGGGGATATGGGGGTTAGATAAAGAAGCTACTGAGAACTTTTTTATACAGCACAGGTATGTGGTGCTTGTTGTGTCAGAGGAGTTGTTTTTAAGTCTGAGTGCCTTATATTATCTGGAGGTTATAAGAAGGCTTTATAATAAAGGAAAGGTAAGGGTATATGTTATAAATAACAGCATATCACAAGACAGCTATCCGTTACGTTATAAGTGGCTTGTAGATTGTGTGCATATAAAGGATTATGATAATCCTGTGGATGAGAAGACATATGCATACGCTATGGATATAGTGCTTGGTGTAACCTATGATCTGTTTGCCAGTGGGGAAGGCAATATGTGTTTATATTAAAGTACTTGCTTTTTATTCATTTACGATATATAATTGTTATGTTTTGTATTCTGGGACAGTATAGTTAGCCGGGCATAAGACCAGACTAGAGATTAATAGGTCCCTTAATATAGCTAAATTAGTTAAGTTAACCATTAATGGAGGAATAACATAATGATTAGTGCAAATAACGTAACACTTCGTATAGGAAAGAAAGCTCTTTTTGAAGATGTAAACATCAAGTTCACAGAGGGAAACTGCTATGGTCTTATAGGTGCCAATGGAGCTGGTAAGTCAACATTTTTAAAGATTCTTACAGGTCAGATTGAACCAAGTAAAGGTGATGTAACTATAACACCTGGCCAGAGATTATCATTCCTCGAACAGGATCACTTTAAATATGATGAATATACTGTACTTGATACAGTTATTATGGGTAATACAAGACTTTATGAAATCATGAAGGAAAAAGAGGCTATATACGCCAAGGAAGACTTCACAGAGGAAGATGGAAACAAGGCAAGTGAGCTTGAAGCAGAATTCGCTGATATGAACGGATGGGAAGCTGAATCAGATGCAGCACAGTTACTCAATGGTCTTGGAATTACTACAGATCTTCACTATAAGAATATGTCAGAGCTAAGTGGTAGTGAGAAGGTAAAGGTGCTTCTTGCTAAGGCACTTTTCGGTAATCCTGATATACTTTTACTTGATGAGCCTACCAACCACCTGGATCTTGATGCTATTGCATGGCTTGAGGAATTCCTTATTAACTTTGAGAATACTGTTATTGTTGTATCACATGACAGATATTTCCTTAACAAGGTATGTACACAGATAGCAGATATAGATTATGCTAAGATTCAGCTTTATGCTGGCAACTATGATTTCTGGTATGAGTCAAGCCAGCTTATCATTAAGCAGATGAAGGAAGCTAATAAGAAGAAGGAAGAAAAGATTAAGGAGCTTCAGGACTTTATTCA
>CAKRKK010000188.1 GCA_934358235.1 uncultured Lachnospira sp. | reverse complement strand
TGATACATTTTCAATACATAATATACACGAACATCAGATTGAGTTTATGAAGGAGTTCGAATATCAGGAGGGTATTTCTTTTATTATATTATATTTTTCATCAAGAGATGAGTTCTATTATTTACCATTTTCTGATATAATTACATTTTGGGAACGTGCTAAGAATGGTGGCCGTAAAAGCTTTACCTATGATGAGCTTGATAAAAGCTACCGGATTAATCCAGGAAAAGGAATTATGCTGCATTATCTTGAGATGCTGCAGAAGGATATTAATGAACGGACGGGAGATTAATAGTTATGGAGCTTAACTATATTGATAATTATGAGCTTGTTAATGGATATGCTGTTATAGATAGTGATTTTTCAATAATAACAGCTAATGAACGTATGTATAAGTTTGTTGGAATATCTACCAGATTCACTATTGCAGAAATAATACATCAGGTTGATATTGAAGATTTCATAAATGTTGCTAATAATCTTAAGCTTGGACAATCTAAAAGCATGGTATTGCGCATGAAAAGAATTGACAATTCTTACCGCTGGGTGCTTGCTGATATTAAACGCTGTCTGCTTAAAACACAATATGACAAACAGGATATGGAATATCTGGAGCTTTATGTTTCTGATGTTATTGCTCTTAAGAATAAATGTAATACGCTCAGTAATGATTTATCTGCCTATAGAACCGTTATTTCTATGAATGATGAATTATTATACATATATGAATACGATAAGGATTTATTTACTGTATACAATTATATAGATAATGATGCTATTGTTGTTATATCAGCTCCAATTATGGAGGTGTATGAACGTATACTTGCAAAAAAGTTTATTCCCGACGATTATATAGCTGACTTTAATAACCTGCTAAAGGATATTAAGAATGGTAAAGCTGTCTATAATTATGATTTTAATGTGAGTATATATGCAGATTATGAAGCGGATCTGACACCACACATTGTAAGCTCTAAGCTGTGCGGTTCAACCATATATTCCCAGATGCATCCTGTGCGTTCCGTTGGAACCCTTAAGCTTATGGGATTAAAAAGTGTATTTTCAAGAACGACCTATGACTTTGAATATCATACCCATCTGCTTGATACTAAAGCTCTTGAAAGCTACGCGGTTAATAATGCAAAATATAACAAAAGCTGCCATTTAGCATTTATAAAAATATGCATTGATAATCTTGCAGATTACGAATATAAGCATGGAAAACAAAATACCCCAAAGCTTCTGGAAATTATAAAAAACACTCTTATAAAAACTGTAGAATATCGTGGTGTTATCGGAAATACTAATAAAAAGGAGCAGTTTATAGTTGTTATAAAAGATATTAATAATGAACCTGAGCTAAGGGCATTTATTGAATATATGCGTTCACGGGTTTCCTGGGAATGCCGGAGTATTGATAATTCCTTTAACTTAAACTTTTCCATAGGAATATCAAGATATCCTGATAATGGTACCGATTGGAAGCTGCTTACAGACAAGCTTATAAAGGCTTCTGATATTGCTATAAGCAAGGGTGGTAACCGTTATATAATCTATAAAGAGGAAATTCACGGAGAACTTCCACAAAATGATTGACATAAAACATATCTTTATGTATAATCTCTTTAACTTATTATCACGTTACCACGCTAAAGTAAGTGATGACTAATATATTTATTCGCTCTCAATATAACTTGGGAACACAGGAATGGAGAATTAATATTATGAAAAAAGACTTATTACATACACCTGAAGGTGTAAGGGATATATATAGTACTGAATGTGTTGAAAAAAAGCTTCTGGAAAACAAGCTTCACGATGTATGTAAATTATATGGCTATAATGATATACAGACGCCTTCTATTGAGTACTTTGATGTATTCAGCAAGGAAAGAGGAAGTGTTCCATCTAATGAAATGTTCAAGCTTTTTGACAGATATGGTAACACACTTGTATTAAGACCGGATATGACACCTTCTATTGCGAGAGCTGCAGCTAAATATTTTGAGGATCATATTCTTCCTATAAAGCTATGCTATGTTAGTAATACATTTATTAATGTTAGTAAATATTATCAGGGAAGATTAAAGGAAAATACCGTCATAGGCGCTGAGTTAATCGATGATGCATCCATTGATGCAGATTATGAAATTATATGCATGGTAATTGACTGCATGAAAAATGCTGGTCTTACAGAGTTTCAGGTTGAAATAGGAAATGTAGCTTTTTTTAATGGACTTTTGAGTGATGCAGGCATATCTGGCGATGCTTACGAAGAACTTCTTAATCTGATTAATGAAAAGAACTATATTGGAGTAGAAGAGCTTCTTAATTCTATGAATATTGATAAGAATACAGCAAAGGTATTACTTGAATTACCACAGCTTTTCGGACAGGCTGAGGTGCTTGATAAAGCCAAAAGCCTTACTAACATTCCTGAATGTATAAGTGCTGTTGACAGATTATTATCATTATACGAGCTGCTAAAGGTTAACGGATATGATAAGTATGTATCCTTTGACCTTGGAGAGTTAAGTAACCATACCTATTATACCGGAATAATTTTCCATGCATTTACTTTTGGTACTGGTGAACCAATAGCAAGCGGCGGACGCTATGATAAACTGTTAGGCCAGTTTGGTTGTGACAAAGCATCTATTGGTTTTTCTCTTATAATAGACAGGCTTATGGCAGCTATTAACAGACAGCATATAGATATTCCTGTTAAATACAGCGGTGTTCTGATAGTCTATTCACCTGACAAGCTTCTTGATGCAATAAAGCGTGCAGATGAACTAAGAAAAGATGGTATTAATGTGTGTATGATAAGAAAGAATAACTTAAAAACTGCGGCGGAATATGAAGAATATGCCACAGCCTCCCAGCTTTCAGATGTTGTATACATTTAATCAAAGGACTTTATACGAGGAAGTGCCTGTGCGTACCTGACACCCCGTTATATACATAAATGTACGCAGAAATGAGGATTGAAATGAGATATATTACAATTGCGCTGGCAAAGGGCAGACTTGCCAAGAATGCACTTGATATATTTGAACACATAGGTATAACCTGTGACGAAATGAAGGATGAAAAGACAAGAAAGCTCATATTTACCAATGAAGAGCTTGGAATACGTTTTTTCCTTGCAAAGCCCTCAGACGTTCCTACCTATGTAGAATACGGTGCTGCTGATATGGGTATTGTTGGTAAAGATACATTATTAGAAGAAGGACGCTCTCTTTATGAGGTATATGATTTAAAGATGGGCAAGTGTAAGATGTGTGTATGTGGTCCGGCATCTGCTAAAGAAAAGCTTCTGCACCATGAGCTTATAAGAGTCGCTTCAAAGTACCCTAACATAGCAAAGGATTACTTTTACAATAAAAAACATCAGACAGTTGAAATCATTAAGTTAAACGGCTCTGTTGAGCTTGCACCTATTGTAGGATTATCAGAGGTAATAGTTGATATTGTAGAAACCGGTGCTACATTAAAGGAAAATGGTCTTGAGGTGCTTGAAGAGGTATGCCCATTATCAGCCCGCATAGTTGTCAATCAGGTAAGCATGAAAATGGAAAATGAGCGTATTACTAAAATAGTAAACGATGTAAGAAATTACCTTGAAGCAAAATAATACCGTAACATTAAAATGCGCAGAACGCAGGATGGGAGAATATATGAGAATTGTTAAATTAACAGAAGAGACTAAGAATAATATACTTGAAAATCTTTTGAAAAGAAGCCCTAACAGCTATGGAAAATATGAAGCAGCAGTAGGAGAGATTCTTTCTAACGTAAGAGCTAATAAGGATGCTGCATTATTTAAGTACACTAAAGACTTTGATAAGGCTGATATTAATGCTTCCAACATAGTTGTAACTAAAGAGGAAATAGAAGAAGCATATACATTAGTTGATCCAAAGCTTGTTACTGTTATAAGAAAGGCTCTTAAAAATATTAAGGAATATCATGAAAAGCAGAAGCAGTATAGCTGGTTTGATTCTAAGCCTGATGGAACAATACTTGGCCAGAAAATAACAGCTCTTTCAAGAGTAGGTGTATATGTTCCTGGTGGTAAGGCTGCTTATCCATCTTCAGTTCTTATGAATGTTCTTCCTGCTAAGGTTGCCGGCGTTGAACAGATTATTATGTGTACACCTCCTGACAAGGAAGGAAAGGTGTATCCTACAACACTTGTAGCTGCTAATGAAGCTGGTGTTGATGTAATATATAAAGTTGGAGGTGCACAGGCTATTGCTGCTATGGCTTATGGAACTGAGTCTGTTCCTAAGGTTGATAAAATCTGTGGCCCTGGCAATATATATGTTGCT
>CAKRKK010000187.1 GCA_934358235.1 uncultured Lachnospira sp. | reverse complement strand
CCTCTAACAATTCTCTTATTGGAAGATGCTGAGGACAGACCTTCTCACATTTTCCGCAGCGAATACAATCACTTGCCTTACCATTATGAACTGTATGTACATCACTATAATAATAATCTGCATTCCAGTCATGGAATACTGTCTTTGCATTCATGCAGGCAAAAAGATCTGGTATAGATATATGCTTTGGACATCCTTCAACACAATAACGACAGGCTGTACAGGCAATCATATGCTTTGAATTAAAAACCTCTGCAACTGCTTTAACAGCCGCAAGCTCTATATCGTCAAGTGCCCTGAATTCCTTCATATAGCTTAGATTATCTTCCATCTGTTCCATATTACTCATTCCAGAAAGGACCATCATCACACCTTCAAAGCTTGCTGCAAAACGTACCGCATAGCTTGCTGCACTTCCACCATTAAGGTTATCCAGTATCTTTGCTGCATCCTCTGGAAGATTTACAAGATTACCTCCCTTTACCGGCTCCATAACTATAACCGGCTTATTATACCTACGGCAGACCTCGTAACACTTTCTGCTCTGTACAGCAGGATCCTCGTAATCAAGATAATTAAACTGTATCTGCACAACTTCAATCTGTGGATATTCCTTTAATATTTCCTCAAGCACCTCCGCCTTATCATGAAATGAGATTCCAAAATGATGTATCTTTCCTTCCTTCTTTAACTCCAGCGCTGTTTCATATGCACGACATTTTTTAAAATGCTCAAATATATCCTTTGACTGTGAATGCATAAGATAAAAATCAAAATATTCAACACCACATGCCTCTAGCTGGCTCTCAAAAAATGGACGGATATCCTCCTGCTTATTGAAATAAGTCATAGTAAGCTTATCAGTAAGTATATATTCTTCTCTCTTATGTCTGCTTGTAAGACATTCCTTTAATGCAAGCTCACTCTTTCCCTCAAGATATCCGTGCGCTGTATCAAAATAATTGAAGCCCTGCTCTATAAATGTATCTACCATCTTTTTTGTCTGTTCGATATCAACAGCTTTACCATTCTCTACCATCGGCAGCCTCATACAGCCGAAACCAAAATTCTTCTTTACTTCATCAAAATACATATTCGTATACCTCCCAAGTTCATCCTGATATTGTCATATTTTTATATGCCTGACATCATATAATGATGTCGTGGTCAAATGTCCCCGATTTTGATACCTGCGGATTGTTCCGTGCTATGTACTCCTAATATCATATAATTATATGAGAAAGATTATCATATATAGCTCTGGCTATTTCTGGCTTATTCATAGAATATATATGAATATGGTTAACTCCATTAGCTATAAGATCAATAATCTGGTCAGTTGCATATAATACTCCTGCCTGCCTCATCGCTGCTTCTGTATCACCGAATCTGTCTACTATATTCTTAAACCTTTCTGGAACATTGCAGCCTGAAAGCTTAACAGCATTTTTAACTTGTACTCTCTTTGTTATAGGCATAATTCCAGGCACTACCGGAACCATTATTCCAGCCTCTCTGATTCTGTACATAAAGTTATAAAATATATCATTATCAAAAAACATCTGTGTTGTAAGATATTCACAGCCTGCTTCTACCTTTTTTCTAAGACCATCAATATCTGCTTTCTTATCTGTTGAATCCGGATGTACTTCTGGATAACAGGCACCTCCTACACAAAAATCCCCGCTTGCCTTTATAAGCTTCACAAGCTCTGATGCATGTGCAAACTCTGTAAATATCTCCCCAGCGTAATCCTTAGGTATATCACCTCTTAATGCAAGTATATTTTTTATGCCTGCTGCTTTCATATCCCCCAACGCCTGGCTGATACCAGCCTTATCCGCGCATACGCATGTAAGGTGTGCTATAGTTGGCACATTATACTTGTTCTGAATCCCCTCTGCAAGCTTTATTGTTAAGCCCTTGGTGCTTCCTCCTGCGCCATATGTAACACTCATATAGCTTGGATTAAGCTCTGCTATACTGGTGGCTGCAGCCTCAACATCAGCAAAATCTGTATCCTTTTTTGGAGGAAACACCTCAAAGGATATTGTTGGTTTATCCTGTTTTAATATTTCTGTAACTTTCATGTATACCTCGTTTCTTATCCTTTTACTAACATTCATCTATATAGTGAACTTATCAAGTATATCTTTGATTTCTTCTAAATCAGAAGCAAAATATATACCATTCTGACGTTCACTGGTTGATAATCCCATATCAACCATATGTAGCAGCAGTTTTTTCATGCTATCATAATATCCATTAAGATTATAGAAGATACACGGAGCATTAAGCTGGTTTAAGGAAAGCTTTGACATAACCTCTGTTATTTCTTCAAGTGTTCCTGTTCCACCAGGAAATGCAATAAATGCATCTCCTAACTCTATCATCTTAGTCTTTCTTTCTGTCATATCTTTAGTTACAATAAGCTCTGTTATCTCATCATATTGAAGTTCTGCCTCAACAAAAAACTGTGGTTCCACGCCAATCACTCTGCCACCAGCCATAAGAACACTCTCTGCTATTTCACCCATAAGACCTGTCCTAGAGCCGCCATATATCAATGTATTTCCACTCTGTCCTATCCATTCTCCTAACTCTCTTACCGCCATTGTCAACGATGAATCTATACCTTTATTAGCTCCCAGATATACTGTAATATTCACTATAATATACCTTTACCTTTCGTTATCGTTCATTGCTGCTTTTAATGAATCACAATTCTAATTAGCGTTAATATGCTCTTATTGCATTAATCAATTACAATTCTAATTAGCGTTAATATGCTATCATTCATATGTTTTTATTGCAATACTACTACGCAGCTTTCTTAGCTCATTATAATACATATTCAGATATTTTGTATATATTTCTTTACGCTCATTTACGGCTCTTATTTATATCTTTCATTTATTGCTCACATTTATTTTTCATTAAATTTATTGAAGTGAAATATCTTTCAATTTTTGCCAGATTAGTTGCCATGAATTTACGACCCTAATCGTTAAATTAACAATCAGGGTCATAGATTACAAATTATGTAGTTTTAAAAAAACGAAAATAAACTGATAATAAATTAATAATAAATTGAAATTAGTAATACTTCTTAAATACCACTTTAAAACTCCCATAAAATGGCGTGTTCACATCACTTTATTTAATATCTAATTCTGGCGGAACATCTAGTTCATGTGGTACTGGTGCTCCATTTTTCTTTCTCTGTCGTACACACTCCGTCAAAAGATATTCTATTTGACCATTGACAGACCTAAAATCATCCTCTGCCCATGCTGCAATGGCATCATAGAGCTTACCTGATAAACGGAGGGGAATCTGTTTTTTTCCTGAATCTGCCATTAATACAAGCTGCCTGAGTTAACTATTGGCTGGGCATCCTTATTTCCACATAGAACAACTAACAGATTAGAAACCATAGCTGCTTTTCGTTCTTCATCAAGTTCAACAACCTGCTTTTCAGATAACCTGTCAAGTGCCATCTCTACCATACCTACGGCACCATCAACTATCATCTTTCTTGCATCAATAATAGCTGATGCCTGCTGGCGCTGAAGCATAACTGCTGCTATCTCAGGTGCATAAGCAAGATATGTTATCCTTGCTTCTATTATATTTAATCCGGCATCCGTTACCTTACTCTGAATCTCTTTCCTTATTCTTTCTGCTACAACTTCGCTTGAACCACGAAGGCTTCCCTCATCAGCCATTCCATCTCCCGTTGTATCTACATTCTCAGCTACATCATATGGGTACATACGGACTATATTTCTGACTGCACTATCACATTGAAGTGAAAGATATTCCTTATAGTTATCTACATTAAATACAGCCTTAGCGGTATCTGTCACCTTCCACATAACCGCAATTCCTATCTCAACAGGATTACCAAGGCAATCATTAATCTTCTGTCTGCTGTTATTAAGAGTCATAACCTTAAGTGAAATCTTCTTATTCGCCATCTGTGTATTACCACCTGCCGAAAGTGTTACTCCAGACATGCCTGACAAATCAATCTTTTTATTGTTGGCTGCTACATCACCACTCTGATTAAGCTTTGTTTCCGCTGCCGGATTAACTGCTGTACAGAATGGATTAACATAATAAAACCCTGCATCCTTAATGGTTCCGACATACTTACCAAAAAGTGTTAATACAAGTGCCTCCTGAGGCTTTAATACCTTAAGTCCCAGAAAGAATATCCATCCTAAGCCCACATAAACAACACCAATAACTATAAGTATAATTGCAATAACCGATTCGGAGGCTTCTGCTGTTTCTGTCATCATTGCGCCTGACACGATAGCTGCAATGGCTGCCACATATAAAGCAATGAATAACATCAGCATTGCCATACCATTCTTATTCTTTTTCAACACTTTTTCTTCCATAATA
>CAKRKK010000186.1 GCA_934358235.1 uncultured Lachnospira sp. | reverse complement strand
TAGAAGCTATTTTTATCTCGTAAAGTTATCTATAATGCTTTTAGCATATGATAGGATAAGTGAATTAAACAACAATATTTATTATTTATTTAGTTCCCGTAGATCCAAATCCACCTTCTCCACGTACAGTATCGCTTAGCTCATCAACTGTATTAAAGTTGGCCGCTACATAAGGCGTGAATACAATCTGGGCTACGCGGTCCTTAGGTTCAATAGTAACGGCTGCGGCAGAGTGATTGTGAAGGGCAACGATTATTTCCCCACGGTAATCAGAGTCAATAACACCGACTTTATTAGCTGGAGCTACGCCCTTTTTGCAGGCCATACCACTTCTTGCATAAATAAGTCCTACAAGTCCGGAAGGGATTTCCATAGAAAGACCTGTGTGGATGAACTCAGTAGTTCCAGGCTGGATGGTAACAGCCGCAGACATAGCTGAGTAGAGGTCGGCACCAGCAGAATATTCAGTTCCATAGGTTGGTATTATTGCTTCTGGTGTGAGTTTTTTTATATTTACATTCTGTGTCATAATGAGAGCTTCCTTTCCTACAGCATAAGCTTGTTAATAGTTGCTTATGGTTATAATAGCTATTGATTGTAACAATAGCAGTTAATGATTGTTAATAGATATCGCTTGTAACAATAGCAGTTAATGATTATTAATAGATATCGCTTGTAACAATAGTAGTTGATGATTATTAATTGTTATAATAGTTAATGACAGTTATTAATGTCTGCTAATGGCTGTTAATAGCCATTAGCTATTATAATCTTGTGCTGCTTTAGTGATTCTTTGACATCAATGGTACGCTGGTTAGAAGAACCCTTGAACTTAAGCATCATATCCTTTAGTTCTTCAATGAATTGGCCATCAACACATATATCAATATAAGATAGTAATTCTTTGGTTTCTGGACATGTGTTATACATGTGCTTCATAATATCCTCATCAAACAGATAACCGGTAAAGCACCATATATCCTTTTGGGGATATATCTGCTTAACCTGTCTTAGTAATGGCAGCAAGCCTTTCTGGTTAGATGGTTCAAGCGGTTCACCACCAAGAAGAGTCAGACCTGCTATATAGTCAGGCTTTAGGGACTCTATAATAGTATTGATAGTTTCTTCTGTAAAAGGAGTTCCATAATCAAAGCTCCACGCTATTTCATTAAAACAGCCCTTACAGTGATGAGTGCAGCCACTTACGAAGATGCTTGTGCGCACGCCAGGACCATTAGCAATATCATTGTATTTTATTTCTGCATAATTCAATAGTAAAGTATATCCTTTCTACATCATTATCGTCCAGGCAATATTTAAACTGAGTCAATATTTAAACTAAGGCAATATTGAAGCTAAGACAATAATGAAGTCAATTAATATGTATAATATCATAAAAAGGACAATGTTAACAGTAGTTTTAAACTTGATTATAAGTATATAATTAAACCATCAGAAATGGTGAACAACAAGGAGGTAGCATTGATGGTAGATATTTATATCGATAAGCTGTACAGATATCCTAGAATACAGGAGTGTGTCCATATAGCAGTTCCATTTAAAAAAGGAGAGCTGAATACAGTTGAGGATATTGCGATAATTCAGAATGGTAAAGAGTGCTTAATACAGCCAAGGGTTACATCAAGATATGATGATGGAAGCGTAAGATTTCTTTTTGTCAGTTTTATGGTGGATTTGCCAGCTAATAAAAGAGCAAAGGTTTTACTTGTTACAGATAAAAAAGAGTATGATAAGGCGATAAGTGAGACAGCAGCTAATGCGGTAACTAATACAGCAGCTAATGTGGCACTTAATACAGCAGGTAATGCTACAGAAGCTGTACCTGAGGCGGCAGTTGTTAAAGAAACCGCCAATGGTTTTATGGTTGATTGTGGTGCTATAAGCTATGAGGTCAGCAATGCTTCTGAAAGCATATTTGCAAGTTTAAATGATGGAAGAAAGCAGTATACATCTGATAACTTTGTCGGTCCTGTTCTTCGTGATAAAGCAGGAAATGACTATAAGATGAACATAAATAAGTGGAGAGTTGTGCAGTCAGGTCCGGTTGAGGTAGTGCTTGCGGCTGATATACACAATAGCAGCCAGCCACAGCCAGAGGCAGCCGCAGCCAAGAATATAGAAGCACAGCTAAGACTTACAGCTTATGCTGGTAAGCCATGGATAAATGTTTCATATAGAATAATAAATACATCAGATAGTGAGCTTGAGATTAAATCACTTGTATTCTATATAAAGAAATCAGCCACAGAGACTATGGATGACAAGCTGGAGGCTATTGATATAGCGTCTGGCAATGATTCAACAGGCTGTGGTGATATACTTACTGATAATTCACACAATGATGGTCCAGTATTCATAACAAGAGGTGTCGGTGAGCTTGCTATGATAGAAAAGAAGGCTCCGGTAGAGAATATAAGAACTATTGTTGCAGCATCTAATTACAAGACAAGCTTTATTATAGGTAAAGATGGTAAAGAGGTTAATGAGGTAATAGATGACCAATATCTTATAAAAGAAGCTAACGAGCATTATGCAGAGGTGCTGTATGGAACATTTATGACAGATTATACAGATAAAGAGGATGGCTTCTGTGTTACGGTACATCAGGCACAGCAGAATTATCCTAAGGCTGTAAAGTCGTGTGATAAGGGCGTAGCAGTTATGCTTGTACCAGAGGGAGTTGGAGAGGTTACTATGCAGCCGGGAATGGCTAAGGAGCAGAACTTCCTGATACATTGGCATAGTCCGGATACACCTATATGGGAAATAGATAACAGAAGTCTTATATACCAGATGCCTGACAGACCATATGTTGAGCCTAAGGTGTTTAAGGAATCAGGAGCGATGCTTGATGTATTTCCTGAGAAGTACAATGAAAATGTTGAGATAGCTCTTATGGCAAAGGCTGATGGACATTCAAGATGCTATGGAATGCTTAACTGGGGTGATACCATTGATATGGGTTATACAGTTCAGGGCAGAGGCGGTGGAAAACCAGTATGGAGTAATAACGAATATGATTACCCACATGCTTGCGCACTTATGTATGCAAGGACAGGAGTAAGACGTTTCCTCGACTATCTTATAGTTGCCTCAAAGCATTGGATGGATGTGGATGTATGCCATTATAGCAGCAACCCTCTAAGAATCGGAGGACAGTGGGAGCATACAGCAGGACATTGCAGGAATGGTGTTATGGTATGCTCACACGAGTGGGTTGAAGGCCTTCTGGATTATTATCATTTTACAGGTGATGAAAGAGGCTATGAAACTGCAATAGGAATAGGAGATAATGTATTAAGACTTCTGGAAACACCTATGTATCAGGTTCCGGGAGAAGCTAACGCAAGAGAAACCGGATGGGCACTTCGTACACTTATAGCTTTATATGTTGAAACCAATGACAGCAAGTGGCTTGCGAAATGCGACTGGATAATAGACAGCTTTAAGAAATGGGAAGAGGAGTATGGCGACTGGTTATCTCCATATACCGACAATACAGCAATAAGAGTTGGCTTTATGATTTCAGTAGCAGTAGGAAGTGTTATGCGTTATTACAGAGTATTTCCTAGAGAAGATGTTAAACAGATGATAATACATGCAGTTGATGATCTTGTGGAGAATTGCTATATGGATAATGGTTTGTTTTATTATAAAGAGCTGCCAAGTCTTGCAAGAAATGGTAATAACACACTTCTGCTTGAATCACTTGCAATAGCTTATGAGCTCACCGGAAATGCAGAGTATCTTAAGTATGGCTTAAAGACCTTCGAAAAAGCAATAAGAGAGACAGACGGAGGTGCGGTTGGCGTTAAGACAGTAATAGACGATGCAGTCATATGCAAGGGAAATTCAGGAAAGGGCTTTGCACAGAGCTTTATACCACTTGCTACATATTACAATGCAATAAGCAGGAATGGAATGATATAATAACGATTATTCTTATTTATGAAGGGCAGCTAAAATGCAGGATTATGCTGTCAGTTATAATGTCACTATATGAATGTCGTTTATACGATGTTACTTTACGAATGTCACTTATAATTCAACTTATAAGTGACATTTTTATTTAATTATGTTACACTTAAAAAAATGTAAATGTATACATTGCAGGCTGTATAGCAGTTTATGTACACAATGTACAGCGGCATATTAATAACTGGAATATGCAAAAGCAGAATGGAGGATGATTATATGAGAATAGGTATCAGGGCACATGATGTTGCATATGCACCACTAGATGAGCTTATCCCAAACATACATAAGCAGGGATTTCATTGTATGCATATAGCACTTTCAAAGTCTATTAAGGAGTTTAAGCCGGGGGTTGAGACGATGACACCTGGACTTGCTATGTATATAAAGGAGCTGTGTGCAGAGAATAAGGTTGATGTGGCGGTTCTTGGTTGTTACCTTAACTTATGTAATCCTAATCCAGAGAAG
>CAKRKK010000185.1 GCA_934358235.1 uncultured Lachnospira sp. | reverse complement strand
TGACGGAATCCATGGAGATATGAAGCAGCAGCAAAGAGACAGAGTTATGGATGACTTTAGAAGCGGAAAGGTAGATATCCTTATAGCGACTGATGTAGCTGCAAGAGGAATAGATGTTGATGATGTTGATATGGTATTTAACTATGACATACCACAGGATGAGGAGTATTATGTACATAGAATAGGACGTACCGGACGTGCTGGAAGATCAGGAATGGCGCTTTCATTTATAAGCGGTAAAGAGGTATATAAGCTAAAGGATATAGAAAGATACTGCAAAACGAAGATACTTGCAAAGCCAGTACCATCTCTGGATGATGTTAAGAATACAAAGCTTGACAATATGTTTGATAAGATAAAGCAGACTATCGAGGAGGGCGGTCTTACTGACATGGTTAATCTTGTGGAGGAGCATGTTAATCAGGAGGAATATACCTCTATGGATATGGCAGCAGCGCTTCTTAAGATGCTTATAGGAGATACACTTGACAGAGAAGATGATGTTGAAGATTTCCATTTTGATATAGACAGAGATGATTCAAGAATGGTAAGGTTGTTTATTAATATAGGTAAGAAGGATAAGATAAAGCCTGCCAATATTCTTGGAGCCATTGCTGGTGAATCTGGAATGCCTGGAAAGCTTGTTGGTGCAATTGATATGATGGATAATTATACATTTGTTGATGTGCCAGCTATCCATGCAGAGAAGGTACTTAAGGCTATGAATGACAATGTACAGATAAAGGGACGTCGTGTTAATATGGAAAAAGCAAATCAGACACGTGGAAAAGGTCATGGAAAGTCTAAGCATAAGAGTAAGGACAGGGCAAAGAAAAGCCGCGAATAAATAATTACAGGCATACACAGGGAATATATAGAAAATATATAGAAAATACACAGAAAGGAGCATCCTGATGAAAAAGCAGATTCTACTTGAACATATAAACCGTAAGGAAGTTCTTAGGTATCTTGGGTATAAGGGAATCGGTGCTGATGATACAGTTAATGCACTTATAGACGAGTGTGAGGCAGAGGTTATTAAAGCAGCAGTTCCAAGATATACTTACAGGGTTATAGGTGTTACCCAGGCAGATACGGGCGTAGAACTGGAGGGAACCGGACTGATACTTAAGGGTAGCTCAATAAAAGAGCATTTAAAGGGCTGTGACAGGGCTGCACTTATAGCAGTTACATTATCAGAAGGAATAGACAGGATGCTCCGTATTATGCAGGCATCTGATCTTGCAAGGGCAGTTGTGGCAGACAGTCTTGCAAGTGCCGGGATAGAGCAGGTGTGCGATAAGCTGGAGGCTATTATAAAAGAAGAGCTTCCAGAGTATAACCAGACGTTTCGTTTTGGAATAGGTTATGGAGACCTTCCGCTGGCACAGCAGGGGGATTTTCTAAAGGTGCTTAATGCACCAAGGCTTATAGGACTTAATGTTGGAAAAACATATATGATGACACCAACAAAGTCGGTTACAGCAGTTATAGGGCTTACAACTGGAGAAGTAAGTGCAAGGAATAAGGGATGTATGTCGTGTAATCTTAGAGGAACATGCAGCTTCAGAGAATCAGGAGGACATTGCAATGGATAATAAGCTTAAAGAACTTTTAAAGAAGGATTATGTAATCCTTGATGGCGGAATGGGAACTATGCTGCAGGCGGCAGGCATGAAGATGGGTGAAACACCTGAGATGCTAAACATTACACAACCAGAGCTTCTTATATCCATACACGAAAAGTACCTTAATGCAGGCTCAGATATTATATATGCCAACACATTTGGAGGAAACAGCTATAAGTTAGAGGAATGTGGACATTCAGTTGAGGAGCTTGTTACTGCTGGTATTAAAAATGCAAGAACAGCCTGTAATAATGTTAAACCCGAAGCACTTGTAGCTTTAGATGTAGGTCCTATTGGACAGCTCTTAGAGCCGACAGGAACTTTAAGCTTTGAAGAGGCTTATGAAATGTATGCACAGATAGTAAAGGCTGGTGAGCAGGCAGGAGCAGACTTGGTTGTATTTGAAACAATGACAGATCTGCTTGATGTTAAGGCAGCGGTGCTTGCAGCAAAGGAGAACAGTTCACTTCCAGTTATGACAACTATGACATTTGAAGAGAATATGCGTACATTTACGGGCTGCCAGATATCAGCATTTGCACTTACAGCAGCAGGACTTGGGGTTGATGCACTTGGTGTAAATTGTTCACTTGGACCTAAGGAGTTAGAACCTGTAATTGAAGAGCTTTCAAGGTGGACTAACCTTCCTGTTGTAGTTAAGCCTAATGCAGGTCTTCCTGATCCTGTTACGAATCTATACAATGTTGATGCACCTCAATTTGCTGAATTTATGAAGGACTTAAGAAAGTATGGAATAAAAGTATTTGGCGGCTGCTGTGGCACAACACCGGAATTCATAAGTGAATTATCAGGAATGCTTCAAAGAGAGGGCAATCCTGCAAAGAAGCCGGTTGTTATTCCATCGGCAGTATGTTCAGCTACTAATACTGTTATAGTGGACCAGCCAAGAGTTGTAGGTGAAAGAATTAATCCAACAGGTAAAAAGATATTTAAACAGGCTCTGCTTGATAATGATATGGATTATATATTAGGACAGGCGCTTGAACAGACATCAGCAGGGGCAGATATACTTGATGTTAATGTAGGACTGCCAGGTATAGATGAAAGGCAGATGATGATAGATACTGTAAAGTCGCTCCAGTCTGTAGTTGATGTTCCATTACAGCTTGATTCAACTATTCCAGAGGTGCTTGATTCGGCACTAAGAATATATAACGGAAAGCCGATAGTTAATTCTGTGAATGGTGAGGAGGAATCCCTTAACAATATTCTTCCAATAGTAAAGAAGTATGGTGCAGCAGTTATAGGACTTGCTCTTGACAAGGATGGCATACCAAAGAAGGCAGAGGACAGAGTTGCCATAGCCAGAAAGATTATGGACAGGGCACTTGCCATAGGAATACCTAAGGAAGATATTTATATAGATTGTCTTACACTTACAGCTTCTGCTGAGCAGGAGGGGGTTATGGAAACACTTAGTGCACTCCATACGGTAAAGCACGAGCTTGGTCTTAGGACGGTACTTGGAGTATCTAACATATCCTTTGGACTTCCTAACAGAGTGCTTGTCAATCATATATTCCTTACAATGGCTATGCAGAGTGGACTTGACCTTGCAATTATTAATCCAAACATTTATGAGATGATGGGGGCAGTAAGGGCATACAAGCTGCTTGCCAATATAGATAAGAATTCAGTAGATTATATAAAGGCTTATGCTGCAATGCCTAATGTAAGTAAGATTAATCCTATGAATATGAATGCAGGTAATGCAGGTGGCACACAGGCAGGAGCAGACAATAAGAATCAGGGAGCCACAGCCAATGTTAATCTTAAGGATAAAAAGGGCAGCTATACGTGTGAGGACTTGTTTTATGCTGTTGAAAAAGGACTTAAGAATGAAGGTGCAGCTATAACAGAAGAGCTGCTTTCTGGCATGGACTCTATGGAAATAGTAAATAATGCACTTATTCCAGCGCTAGATAAGATTGGTGAGGAGTTTGAAAAGGGAACTTTATTTCTTCCACAGCTTATCATGGCAGCAGGAGTGGCACAGGGTGCATTTGATGTAATAAGAAAGCATATGGTTATGAATAACAATGCACCAGTAAGCAAGGGAAAGATAGTCATAGCAACGGTCAAGGGAGATGTGCACGATATTGGTAAGAATATTGTTAAGGTACTTCTTGAGAATTATGGCTATGAGGTTATTGACCTTGGCAAGGATGTCGAGTATCAGGCAGTTGTAGATGCCATAAAGGAAAATGATGCGAAATTGTGCGGACTTTCTGCACTTATGACAACAACTCTTGTATCGATGAAAAAAACAATAGAGCTGATACACGAAAACAATCTTGATTGCAAGATTATGGTTGGAGGAGCAGTCCTTACACCTGAGTATGCTAAGGAAATACATGCAGATTTTTATTCGAAGGATGCAAAGGAATCTGTAGATATAGCAAAGAGAGTGCTAGGATAATAGCGTTAATAATTTTGACATGAGTATCGAATTGTTATATAATTAACACAACGATTTTGTTATTAATGATAAGGGCAATATAAAAATAAGATATAGAGGATAGTTATGGAAGATAGTAAGAAAATATCATCAGCAGTCATAAGAAGATTACCTAGATATTACAGATATCTTGGGGAACTTATTGAGAGTGGTGTACAAAGAATATCATCAAAGGATCTTAGTGCGAAGATGAAGGTCACAGCATCACAGATAAGGCAGGATCTTAATAATTTTGGCGGCTTTGGGCAGCAGGGCTATGGATATAACGTAAGATATCTGTATGATGAGATAGGCAAGATACTGGGAATAGATAGAAAGCACAATATGATTATTATTGGAGCTGGTAATCTTGGAAGAGCGATAGTTAATTATGCGGACTTTGAAAAACGTGGCTTTGTTGTATGCGGAGTGTTTGATAGTAATCCTGAGCTTGAAGGACAGGTTATACG
>CAKRKK010000184.1 GCA_934358235.1 uncultured Lachnospira sp. | reverse complement strand
TTGGAATGAAGAAGTTTTTTAAGACTATGATAGATAAGAGTGTTATGGATATTGATGATACAATATTTTTTAGTGCGGGAAAGATAGGCTTCCAGATAGAAACGATGTATACGGAGCTTAAAAAAGTAATAAGAGTTGATGAAGCGGATATTGTGGTTGAACATTAAAAGCAGCTAACAGCTTTTAATGAGAAAGGAGGATAGAGGTGTATGGCTGAGGGAAAGGATAAAGGGAGATTTATGGTTGGAGGCTATGAATTCGCTTCTAAAGAAGATGCACAGATAGCAAGGGATGAATTAAATGCTATTAAATATGTTTCGGCTAAGACTAACAGCAAAGATCCCAAGCAGGTGTACAGCTTATATAATAAGATTATAGAAAGAAAGCTTTTTTCAACGCAGATAGGTATGAATTATCTTAAATCCTTACAGACCTTTCTGTATAAAAGTGATGAGATACCTAACGATAAGATACAGCCTATTCCAATTAATGTTGAAGCACAGGAGGAAATTAACCTTAGAAGAGAACGTATTGAATTCAAGAGTGAATTAAGGGATTTATCCATAAAGGCTGCAAGGTATAAGAATAACTTTACAAGAGTTATGATAGTTAATGCGGTATTGGTGATTATAATAATAGCTATGTTTTTTATACTTAATACAAGCTCGAATCCTAATATTATTAATTATGAGGTGAATATACAGAATAAATATTCGCAATGGCAGGAACAGCTGCAGTCACAGGAGGAGTCGCTTAAGGCAAGGGAGAATGCATTAAACAACAGAAAATAAGAATGCTTTAGTTTTATAAACACATTTTATTAACAGTAAGAACACATTTTAAACATATTTATTATCTATTATACATAGTATAGTGAATTAAGATACGCTGTAAGGCTGTGGATATAGCTAATCAGGATGTATTCAAGTGATTTTTCACAGATGTAAATACATTTTATGCATAGGAAAAGATTGGAGATAAGTATATGGATAATTTAAAGGTATTAATGGTCGATGATGAAAGCAGAATGAGAAAGCTTGTTAGTGATTTTCTTACAAGAAAAGGGTATCAGGTAATAGAGGCAGGCGACGGGGAAGAAGCGCTTGATAAGTTCTATGAAGATAAAGATATATCGCTTATTATATTGGATGTGATGATGCCTAAGCTGAATGGCTGGGATACCTGTAAGGAGATTCGCAGGAATTCCAATGTTCCTATAATCATGCTTACAGCTAAGAGTGACGAGGCAAGCGAGCTTAACGGATTTGATTGCGGGGCTGACGAGTATATATCAAAGCCCTTTAGTCCTAAGATTCTTACAGCAAGGGTTGATGCACTTATAAGAAGATCATATAGTATTGATGGCAGCGAAATTATAGACGTAGGCGGTATTATAATTAATAAGGCTGCGCACATAGTTAAAATAGATGATGAAGAGATTGAATTAAGCTTCAAGGAATTTGAACTGCTGACATATTTTGTTGATAATAAGGGAATTGCCCTATCCAGGGAAAAGATATTAAATAATGTATGGAATTATGACTACTTTGGGGATGCAAGAACAATTGATACGCATGTCAAAAAGCTTAGAAAAAAGCTAGGCTCTAAAGGTGATTATATTAAGACTATATGGGGAATGGGGTATAAGTTTGAGGTTGTGTAAATTAGAGGCAGTAAAAGATATAATTAGCAGGAATGAGGTTAATAATGGGAAAGCATTCGATTAGATTTAAAATAACATTATTGTTTGCTGGCATAATATGTATATTGATTGTTATGCTGCTGCTTTTTAACATAACATTTTCAGAAAAGTTTTATATGAAGGATAAGCAGGAAACTATGTTGAATGCTTATGAAAGCATAGATGCTGCCTGTAATAAGTATAGTGATGGTTCAATGTCTGATACAGATTTAAAGAATAATCTTGAACAGGTATCAACGTCTAAGGGAATGTCTATTATTATAGTTAATAGTGACTGGACAACCTTTTATGTAAGCACTCACGGCGATGAAATGATGCTTGAAAGATTAAAGAAAAGTATATTTAACAACGATATCTTCCAGGGTATTTCAGAAAATAAACCGGATAACGATAATATGAAGGAGGATTCCAGCGAACCTGACAGGAATAATGACAAGAGAACTCCGCCCGAAAAGATAATAGATATGTCCGGAAATGGGGCAAGCGAAACAAGAGAAATTATATATCAGAGTGATAAGTACACTGTCCAGAAGGTTTATGATAACAGGCTTCTTGATGATTATATTGAACTGTGGGGAACACTTGATAACGGTAACTTCATTCTTATAAGAACGCCAATACAGGGAATTAAGGATAATGTCCATATATCTAATACGTTTATTACATATATAGGAATAGGAACGCTGCTTATAGGAATAATCGCAGCATTTATACTATCTTCTTATATATCCAAGCCAATAAAACAGTTGTCCGATATAGCAGAACGTATGTCAGAGCTTGATTTTGATATAAAGTATGATGGCAAGGATAAAGGTGAAATCGGGCTTCTAGGAAACAGCATGAATAATATGTCGCGTAAGTTAGAGGAGAACATATCCCAGCTTAAATCAGCGAATCTTGAATTGCAGAGAGATATTGATAAGAAGGAAAAGCTTGAACAGATGCGTACAGAGTTTCTTTCTAATGTATCCCACGAGTTGAAAACACCGATTGCATTGATACAAGGATATGCAGAAGGACTGAAGGAGGGTATAACTGATGATCCGGAAAGCATGGACTTTTATTGTAGTGTTATTATTGATGAGGCAGCCAAGATGAATAATATGGTTAAAAGGCTGCTTACACTAAATCAGATTGAATTCGGTGAGGATGAGCTTGTTATGGAGCGTTTTGATATTAATGAGCTTGTGAAATCAGTAGCAGGTGCGAATGAGCTAAGGGCATCGCAAAAGAATTTGAGATTAATATGTAATACAGGTAAGACTCCGTTATATGTCTGGGCAGATGAATATAAGGTTGAAGAGGTTATAACCAATTATATATCAAATGCAATTAATCATTGTTGCAATGAGAATATAATCCGTATAACAGTAAAACAGATAGATAGAGAAAATGTAAGAGTATCAGTATTTAATACAGGAAAGAATATTCCTGAGAATGATATAGAGCATATATGGGAAAAGTTTTATAAGGTTGACAAGGCCAGAACCAGAGAATACGGAGGAAATGGTATAGGACTTTCTATTGTTAAAGCAATAGTGGAATCTATGGGCAAGCAATGTGGTGTGAATAATCTTTTAGATGGTGTTGAGTTCTGGTTTGACCTTGATTGCAAATTGTGATACAATTCTTATAGTTTATAGGCTTGAATGGAGATTGTTATACTATGAAGAAATTAACTTTGGCAGCTTTATGCGTTCTAGGTGTATTTGCATTATCTGGCTGCGGTGATAAGGTTTCATTAACTAACGAACAGAATGATATGATAGCTGAATATGTTGCAGGTTCACTACTTAAGCATTCCTATGACAATGAGTGGAATTATACAAAGCTTAATAGTGCACAGGCAGCCACTAAAAGTTCAACAAAGGCTACGGCCTTGGCTGGAAGTGGGATGGGACAGACAACAGCAACAACAGCGGCAGGTACTACAGGTTCGGCAGCCTCTGCTGCGACAGGTGCTACGAAGTCCACAGCAGCTACAAAAGCGGCTTCTAGTATTTCAGAAGCATTAGGACTTAGTGGTGTTGATATAAGCTATAAGGATATATCGATTGGAGACAGATATCCAACAGATGCGTATGCGGTATGTGTACCAGCGCAAAGTGGTCATAAGATAGTTGCAGTTGAACTGACAATAAAGAATACAAGTGGAACAACAGTAAAGGCGGTTACTAAGAATTCAGCAGTTACAATGAAGCTTAGTCTAGGCAGTAGTACTTACAGCCAGTATAAGTCTATGCTTAAGAATGATATATGTGCTCTTGATGGTGTAAGCATTAAGCCTGAGGAGAGCTACACAGCAGCAGCGATATTCCAGGTTCCATCAGAGTCAGCAGTTAAGACTTCTGATATGAAGTTAGAGGTGCTTTCTGGTTCACAGCAGATAGACAGCATAAAGCTTCAATAATAATAATCTGATAAGTAAAGGGGCTGCCGCTTCAACGATTGAAATTCGTTGAGGCGGCAGCCCCCCTTTTTAAATGCTTATAATACCTAAGCTTTGGCAAGTACAGCGTCTTTGGTGTATAGTGCGGCCTCTTCGTCAGTTAATATATGGGCAAAGGAAGCTCTTTCTTCTGGTTTATAGCCTTCGCCATGGCAGTTGTATTCAGCATAATAGGTTGTGGTATGGGCTTCAGGCTTGTTCCAGTCATTAAAGCCCTCTGGGATAACCTGATCGGAATACTCACAGTTGAGTAATACAACTTTGGCGTGTATTCTCCATGGTCTGCTTAGGTAACAGGTCGCCTTAGGACAGTTTCCTGTAAATGTGCAGCTTTCAAATACATAACCATATTTCTGGTTCTCATAGGTAGAAGGTGCAGTATAATAGCTGTTGATTGTTTCGTTACGGTTAATAGCATAAAGAGTACAGTTTTTAAAG
>CAKRKK010000183.1 GCA_934358235.1 uncultured Lachnospira sp. | reverse complement strand
GCTTATATTAAACGAGGATTAATATGGAAACAGTATATGATTTTACACTCCCAAAGGGATATGTGGATGCCAATGGAGATGTACACAGACAGGGAAAGATGCGTCTTGCAACAGCAGGAGATGAGATAAATGCTGCAAGAGACCCAAGAGTAATAGCTAATCCGGCATATCTTTCAGTAGTTGTATTAGCCAAGGTCATCACATACTTAGAAGGTGTGGAGATGGTAACACCTACAACCATAGAAAGAATGTTCACGGCAGATTTAGCATTTCTTCAGGATATGTACCAGAAGATTAATGATATAGAAGTACCTAAAATGACAGTTGTCTGCCCTGATTGTGGAAAAAGCTTTGAGGTGGCACTAAATTTTACTCAAGAGGGATAAAACTGTATAAGCAGGAAGAATTATATAAAGAAATGTCCTTTGTTTCTTATTACTTTCACTGGAGTTATGAGGAAGTTATGAAGTTAGACCATTTCAGCAGAAGACGATGGTGCAGGGAGATTTCAGCGATAAACCAGAAGTTAAGTCCCTCAAAGAAAGAGAAAGAAAAAAGCATATTGGATATGCTTCCAAACAGATAAAGCATTTTATATTCAGGTGTTAAACAGGGGGTTCATATGGATAATAATGAGAATAATTTTTTACCATTAGTCAATTATAATTTCTATTTAAGGGTGGATGGTAAATATGATTTACCCTGTAAAAGCATACATAGTTTTGAATATATGAATGAATTTGAATATATAAGAGAAGGTGGACTTAATGATTATGTCCATATAAGAAGAAAACCTATAACCAAGCCTCATACATTCCAGGTGGAGAGGTATGTTGGAATGGAAAGCGAGGATTACCTTGCAAGCGGACGACAGTTTGTTATGCCCATCTTATTATTTGTAAACAGAAACCAGACGGCAGTAAATAAAGCTGATAAACCGTGCCGTACATATGCTTTTATCGGCTGTACAGTTGTGGGAAAGACTTATAATGGATTAGATGCACAGCAGAGTGGGTTAGTCACAGAGACTATAACAATAGCTTATCAGCAGCTTTTATGCCTTGATGACAGGGAGGCAGAATAATTATGCTAAAGATTAAAGAGCCGGTTAAGCTTAAGTCATATAATAATATGTGTATATTAAATGACAGCTTTGCCAAAAGAATACAGGCTGATTATGCACTCTTCCCAGTACATTTTACGACACAGGAGCTGTTATATCTTATGCAGGGAAATGCTGCAGAGCAGTATATAGAACAGCATAATATGACCTGTGTAGTGAATAATACACATTACAATAATAATGTAATGCTTGATG
This sequence comes from uncultured Lachnospira sp., assembly GCA_934358235.1. Classification (GTDB taxonomy): domain Bacteria; phylum Bacillota; class Clostridia; order Lachnospirales; family Lachnospiraceae; genus Lachnospira. Next base: position 3,319 of record CAKRKK010000183.1, on the reverse strand, counting down.
TTGAAATTATTAATGAGTTTATTAATCGTTTTTTTGATGTTGTAAATGGAAAATACACCTATCAGGACAGGCTGTATATAGACAGATTTCTTATAAAAGCAGGAATTCATAATACAAACAGCTTTATAAAAAATGCTATTGAATATGTTAATGATATCAAAGAGGTTAAGTCAGATGTCGAATTTATTAATAGTAATGAGCATTTTTTGTCCGATATTTTAAAAGAAATTGTGAATAATAACAACAGCAATACACAATTAGTAGATGAGTATCTGAGTAATAACAGGCAGCAGCTTATAATGCAGTTCTCCAATAGATTATTAAACCATATTATTAATGAAGATAATAGAAAGCTGACGGCATTTAATACAACCTATAGAAAGTCATGTGCAGATATATCTGCAATTATGGGTAATCTGCAATATCAGAAGCTTGAACTTTATAGTGCTCATATGAAGCAGGATGTTATATTTAATGATAATACAATTGATATGCAGCTACATAATAACCCATATGAAGTTATGTGGCAGGACTGCACAACGAAGGAAAAGGTATTAGAGCAGCTTATATCAGCCTCATTGCTTAATGTATTAGAGTGTGTTGAGCTAGTGAAGCAGAAAGAAGCTGGGGCGGATATCCAGATGTTTATTAATGAGAGAAATAATCTTTCAGATATTATTACTTCAACAGTGCTTCGTATGGTTACAGGACAGAACAGAACAGCCCATAATATTACTGCTGATAATTATAAAGAATTGAGAATGTTAAGAAAAGAACAGCGTAGTATATACACACAGCTTGTTGAAGCATATGTGAATATACTTAGCGGCTTACAGTCATCTAGTGATTTTACAGATATTTATGCAATGCAGCAGACATCATTATACAGCGGATTAAAGGATAATGCAGAAGCTTTAAATGAAGATATTACACAGATATTATATCAGGATGATAATGACAGCTATATTGAGAATAATTATCATATAAATGAAAATGTAACATTAAATGAGAATATTAAAATACAGATAGACAGAGAAAAAGCTAAAAAAGACATACTTACTGCTCTTAAAAATCCTATGGAGATCATTAATGAGTATAATAATAGGGCAACTGATGTGGAATTATATAATCAGATGCAGAAAGAAGTTCTTTATGAGGGATTGCCACAGGACAGCAGAGAGCTTTTTGAAAAAGTTGAAAAAATACTTGAAAAGAAAGCAGACAATGAGTTAAAGAGTATGCAGGAAAATGCTGAACATGCATTATATGCAGATATCAACAATACACAGCCATTAGTTACATTTGAGGATTATGAGATATTGCAGTTAACTGAAGTTAAAGATAATAATAGCAATACATCAGACAATGTAACAAATCAACAGGATACACAGGATAAAGAAACAGAAGCTGCAATACCAGCTATAAAAGATAAAGCGGTAGCTGATAATAGAGTATCGGAAATATCAGTTGGTAAAGAAATATCAGAAATACCAGCCGGTAAAGAAATATCAGAAATACCAGCCGGTGAAGAAACATCGGAAATAGCAGGTAGTAAAGAAATAGAAGGAATACAATCTGGCAGACAGTTAAGAATATCAATAAAAGACTATCAGATACAGGTGCTTAAAGAGGCACTTATAAAGAACAGATATACTAAGAGCATATACGCATTGTTAGCTGATGGAACAGACAGCTATAGTGAATTAACAGAATTCTTTGAAGATAGAAGCGAACAGCTTAATCTTACGACAGAGCAGACAAAAGCCCAATTCTATGAGGCATTAACATATATATTAAAAGAATATACAGAAGGTGAAGAAGATGTACATTCTTTGGTATATAGCGAAAGCAGATTAGAAGATAATAATAATACAGCAGAAACAACAGAAAATAATAATGGAAATAACACTTCAGATATAAGTGAAAAAGGTATAAAAAAATATATCAGGCAATTCATATCGCAAAATGCTATTGTAAATAACAATGTTAATAATGCGATAAACAATGATAGTTATATTAATATTATTAATAATTCAAGTGATAATATTACTAACTTAAGTAACAATACTGATAATTCAAGTAATGATATTACTTATTTAAGTAATAATACTAATAACTCAGATAATAACATTACTAATGTAAGTAGCAATACTAATAATTCAAGTAATAATATTACTAATGTAAGTAACAATACTAATAATTCAGGTAATAATATTACTAATTTAAGTAACATTATTAATAATTTAAGTAAGAATACTACTAATACGGCTTATAATGAAAGTACATTAATTAACAAAAATAATAGTGATTTAGTGTATAATGAAAATAGATTAACAGAAAATAACGAAGACAGTTCTATATTCACAACACAAAGAGGTACTAGTGAGTATATAAATCAGTACATAACAGAAAAAGTAATTCATAATAATACAATAAATACTAACAATAGTAATATGAATTATTCAGATATATATTCTTCACAGCAATATATTGAATATATACATAATGTATTAAATATATCAGAAAGTCTTTTTGAGAGGGCTGGTTCGTCAGATTATTATAATTACAGCTTTAATAATGAGGCTGCATTTTTTAATAATAAAAATATATATAGGGACGGTACGACTAATGTAAAAGGAAGTATAAGTTCTTATGGTGATACAATTACCGATATGGGAGATGTTTCATTTGTATATAATAATGAACAGCAGACAGATAGTGAATTAGCGGCACAACCGGTAAATTATGGCACAAGGCTTATTGAGAATGACTCCTATTATAATAACAACATTACTGTAAAAGACAGAATTAGAAATAGTGTAAGGTCACAGTATGAGAATAGCGGGACACAGGAGATTAGTAAGCTTGATAATGCTGTTAAAGATGAAATACATAAATATGAAACAACGATAGAAAAAAATATACAAAGAAAGGTTGAGCATACAATAGAGAACCAGATAGCCAATATATCAGAAAGGGTATACAGTAATCTGGAGAAAAGGCTGTCAATGGAAAGAAAAAGACGAGGCTATTAACATATAGATTACAGGTAATGGCTTTACCAGAATGGAGATATATATGGATATTTTAAGACAGGCTGGCAGGGCAGTAAAAGGAATAGGAAGTACAGTAACGGGTGGAGTTGAACACGCAGTTATAGCAATAGTTGACCAGCGTGATGAAGAAGTAACAGAAGAAGATAACACTATAAGCTCACTTCCGGATTTAATATCAAAGGGGACTAAGGGCGTAACCGATAAGCTTAAGCAGTTTGCTAGTGAACACGCACCTGTTCTTTCATCAATGGTTGATACAATGA
>CAKRKK010000182.1 GCA_934358235.1 uncultured Lachnospira sp. | reverse complement strand
ATATATACCTGAATACCATGGTTAGAATCGCTGTCATCCTCTGGATCTGAATTATCATCAGAGATAACAAGATCCGACAGGCTCTGCTTTTCTTCCAGGGCATATATAAGCTCACTTGCTTTAGCTGAATCACTAAGTTCAGGATACTTAAATATATTAGTAGCGCCGCTGGTGTATATCTTAAGATCATCTGCGCTGCTTATAGTCTCAACTATTGCATCCAGAACCTCCTTGACAAGATTAATATGTTCTCCTGCCTGATTCTCCATCTTTGAAACAATGCTTAAGTTCATCTGTTCCAGAGTAAGTCCTGTAAGTGTTGTATTAAGAAGAATGTTAAGCTTTAACAGGTTCTCCTGCGATAAATCTTCACTTACCGTTATAACCTTATTTCTTATAAGATTGCCCTCCATAACTATTACGGCTAATATCTTATCAGCCTCAAGCTGCGATAGCTGTACGAACTTCAGCTTATTTCCTGTTACCTTAGGTGATGTTACCATAGTTGCATAATTCGTATCCTTTGCTAACACCTTGGCAACATTCTGAAGCAGCTCTTCAACCTTTCCAACCTTCTCCCCTAGTGCATCTCTCATAGTAGAAAGCTCTGCTTCCTTAGATGCCATCTGGCTTTCCTTCGTTGCGACCTCATTCTCTCTGTCCAATATGCTCTTTTCTTTTTCTGACATCATATCATCGACATAGAAACGATAGCCTTTATCTGTAGGAATTCTTCCTGCTGAGGTATGTGGCTGTACTATATATCCGAGTTCTTCAAGGTCTGCCATCTCATTCCTTATTGTAGCGGAACTAAGCTTCATATCTGTAAACTTCGATATTGTTCTTGAGCCAACCGGCTCGCCAGTTTCCAGATAATTCTTAATGACTGCCTTGAGTATCTTTACTTTACGCTCATCAAGCTGTTCATCAAGTCCCATGACATAACCTCCTTTTTTGTTGTTAGCACTCATTTATCTGGAGTGCTAATATCAACATAATTAAGGTATCACTTTGCAAGTAGTATGTCAACAATTAATTTAACTTTTTGTATAAATTAATTATAAACTTTATTAACGAACTATTTATCCTGCAGGTTTTGGCCTATTACTGATTAAAACTGCCATTACATGCAAAAAACCCGGCTTTTTACAGCCGGGCCAAACCTTATATTTTATAATGCGATTTATAATCCAAGAAACTTCTTAACCTCATTAGTCATTTCACTAACCTCACATACTGTCTTATGAAGTACTGGAGCTGTTCTTATTTCCTCTATTGCATTAGGAACCTTTACCTTTGCAAGCTCACTCAGCTTATCTACAAGCTCGAAATCTTCCATATCAGCATACTTTGCATCAATAGCCTCCATAACGCTTCTTGTGAACTTATATGGACTTGCTGTCGAAGCAATAACAGTCTTTGTAGTATCATCTGTATCCTTCTTATACTTATTATATACTGTGGCAGCTACTGCTGTATGTGTATCAATAACGTATCCACAATCCTCATATAATTCCTTAATAGTAGCTGCATCCTCTGCTTCTGTTGCATAATTGCCATAAAAGTCTGAAAGCTGTGCCTTCATCTCATCTGTAATCTCATATCTGCCTGTTGTCTTAAGAGATTCCATAAGCTCACGGTTCTTTGCTGCATTATTGCCTGCTATTCTATATATAAGTCTTTCAAGGTTGCTTGAGATAAGAATATCCATAGATGGTGAAGTTGTAAGAACAAATTCTCTGTTTCTGTCATATTCTCCTGTTGTAAAGAAATCATATAACACCTTATTCTCATTAGAAGCACATATAAGCTTGTTAATAGGTAATCCCATATTCTTAGCATAAAAGGCAGCAAGAATATTTCCGAAGTTACCAGTAGGAACTACCACATTAATATTTTCACCTTCACTTATTTCTCCGTTAGCAAGAAGTCTTGCATAAGCATATACATAATATACAATCTGCGGTACAAGACGTCCAATATTTATAGAGTTAGCTGATGAGAACTGGAAGCCTGCGTTATTCATAACCTTTTCAAGCTCCTTATCTCCAAATATATTCTTAACACCTGTCTGTGCATCATCAAAGTTACCATTAATGCCAATTACATGTGTGTTAGCACCCTTCTGTGTAACCATCTGCTTTTCCTGAATAGGGCTTACACCATTCTTTGGGTAAAATACTACAATTCTTGTTCCTTTAACATCTGCAAAGCCTGCGAGTGCTGCCTTACCTGTATCTCCAGATGTAGCTGTAAGAATTACTATTTCGTTCTTAACATTATTCTTCTTAGCTGATGTAGTAAGCAAATGTGGTAATATAGATAAAGCCATATCCTTGAAAGCAATAGTTGCGCCATGGAATAACTCCAGGTAATAAGCCCCCTCTGCTTTAACTAATGGTGCTATCTGCTCAGTATCGAACTTAGAATCATAAGCCTTGTTAATGCAGTTTTTCAACTCTTCTTCTGTAAAATCATCAAGCATAAGCTTCATAACTTCATAAGCAACTTCCTGATAGGACATCTTTGAAAGCTCCTCAAGGCTCTTATCTAATGAAGGAATAGATTCTGGTACGAATAATCCGCCATCTGAAGCAAGTCCCTTTAATATAGCCTGTGAAGCTGTTACTCTTACATTATCATCCCTTGTACTTCTGTAAAATAAACTCATCTTGTATTCCACCTTTTTATTTTATTGAGGTGAATCTTGATTAGCCGGACAGTTATTGCCCTCCTTCTAATCAGATTCCTGCTAAAATGCTTTAAACAGAAAACATTATACAACAATGCGCACAGTAAAAACAATAGGCATATTGAATTATTCGCAATTTTATAATAGAATATATATGCTTGATAAATATTAGACAAGGGGAATATAAGATTGGCTGCCGGAGTTTATAAAACAAACAAGAAGGATGGCTCTGTATATTACAGAGTCTCTATAACCTACAAGTCAAAGCACATAAGTATAGGAAGCTATGATGATGAAGCCATTGCTGCCATAGTATATACCATTGCCAGCAATATACTGTCACTACCCGATATATATTATATTGATACAGAACTTCACACAACTTCCTATAATCTGATATTAAAGGAAACCTCCATCACGTTTCCCTTTGCAAAGTTTATAACTCTTGTTAATTACCGTGATAATGGTTTATACATAAAGACTCCTATATATCTTTGTGACAAGGCCTTTATGTATTTTCTTTCTCCTGACAATATCCTTACATTTTCAATAGATGATTTATTCTACTATTCACATCATACAATTATGAGCCGCGGTGGATATTACTTTGTCAACGACTATGGAATGCAGACAAGCATCCTGTCAAGATTCGGTATAAGAAACCATTCTGTAAAGGGCAGGGACTATATATTCCGCAATGGCGATGAGCATGATTTCAGATATGAGAATGTCTGCGTTATAAACCGCTACAATGGTGTAAGCCAGATTGAAAAGGACGGACGTATACTTTATCAGAGCCGTATACACATCAATGGTGATTATATTATAGGAGCCTATTCTACCGAACACGAGGCTGCCATTGCATATAACAAAGCTGCTGATATGCTAGAGCCTGTATTTCCCGTTTCATATACCAGAAACTACATAGAAGATATCTCCAGCATTACATATGCTGCCACATATAATAATGTAAAGCTGTCCAGACGGCTTCTTGAATACATAAAAATGCTATAATATAAGCATACGCTTCCATGCGTATATAACAACATATAACAAAAGGGGCTGCCGCACTAAAGATTATAAATCATTAATGCGTCCGCCCCTTTTATATGCAGTTAATATGCAGTTAATATGCAATTACTTATTATTAATGTAATTAACAAGCCCCTCTGCTTTTATAATCTTCTGCATAAACTCAGGAAATGCCTGTCCCTGGAAGGTCTGGCCTGTTGTCTTATCTGTTATAACACCGCTATCAAAGTCTATAGCCACCTCATCACCTGCATTAATAGCCTTTGCAGCCTCTGGACATTCTATAATAGGAAGTCCTATATTTATTGAGTTTCTGTAAAATATTCTTGCAAATGTTTCTGCTATAACACAGCTTACTCCCGCTGCTTTAATAGCAATAGGTGCGTGCTCCCTTGAAGAACCACAGCCAAAGTTCTTATTGGCTACAATTATGTCGCCTTTTTTTACATTCTTCACGAAATCCTTATCAATATCCTCCATACAATGAGTAGCAAGCTCTGCTGGATCTGAAGAATTAAGATATCTTGCAGGAATAATAACGTCTGTATCCACATTATCGCCGAATTTAAATACTCTTCCTTCTGCCTTCATATAATCCTCGATTTCTGTGGGCTATATAGCACCACTATATTTTTTTAATATGTTATTTAAGTATATAACAACTCTCTGTCTATTATAAACCAAGCTCTGAAGGCTGGCTTATCTTTCCTGTTACAGCACTTGCTGCAGCTACTGCAGGACTTGCAAGATATATTTCTGACTTAACATGTCCCATACGTCCTACAAAGTTTCTATTAGTTGTTGATACACATCTCTCGCCTTCTGCAAGAATACCCATATATCCACCAAGACATGGTCCGCAGGTAGGTGTGCTTACAACAGCACCAGCCTTAATAAAGGTCTGCACAAGGCCTT
>CAKRKK010000181.1 GCA_934358235.1 uncultured Lachnospira sp. | reverse complement strand
ACATTACGCACACGTTGACTGTCCAGGTCATGCCGATTATGTAAAGAACATGATCACTGGTGCTGCTCAGATGGATGCTGCTATCCTCGTTGTTGCTGCTACTGATGGTGTTATGGCTCAGACAAGAGAGCATATCCTTCTTGCTCGTCAGGTTGGCGTTCCTTACATCGTAGTATTCATGAACAAGTGTGATATGGTTGATGATCCAGAACTTCTTGAATTAGTTGATATGGAAATCAGAGAACTTCTTAACGAATATGATTTCCCAGGCGATGATACACCAATCATCCAGGGTTCAGCTCTTAAGGCTCTTGAAGATCCTAACAGCGAATGGGGTGACAAGATTCTTGAACTTATGCACACAATCGATGAGTATGTTCCAGATCCACAGAGAGATACAGATAAGCCATTCCTTATGCCTATCGAAGATATCTTCTCAATCACAGGTCGTGGTACAGTTGCTACTGGTAGAGTAGAAAGAGGTGTACTTAAGGTTAATGAGGAAGTTGAAATCGTTGGTATCCAGGAAGACATCCGTAAGGTTGTTGTAACAGGTATCGAAATGTTCAGAAAGCTCCTTGATGAAGCAGAACCAGGTGATAACATTGGTGCTCTTCTTAGAGGTGTTCAGAGAGATGAGATCCAGAGAGGTCAGGTTCTTTGTAAGCCAGGTTCAATCACACCACACCACAAGTTCACAGCTCAGGTTTACGTATTAACAAAGGACGAAGGTGGACGTCATACTCCATTCTTCAACAACTACAGACCACAGTTCTACTTCAGAACAACTGATGTTACTGGTGTTTGCGAACTTCCAGCAGGTACAGAGATGTGCATGCCTGGTGATAACGTAGAAATGACAGTTGAACTTATCCATAACGTAGCTATGGAGCAGGGACTTCGTTTCGCTATCCGTGAGGGTGGTAGAACAGTTGGTTCAGGTGCTGTTGCAACTATCATTGAATAATTGTTATTTAATACAGTAATTTTAAGGGTTTCCGGGTTATCTCGGAAGCCCTTTTTTGTACCCTTGATGGCATTGAACATAGTGTGCAGGACTGCCTGTAGCTTATATTTGTCGTCCGTTTGTCACCAACTAATATTCACCAACAATATAGTATTAAAAGTCATTGTTTATCAGTAGTTACTCATTTTTATAACATAGTTATTTGTTAATAGAGTATTCCAACAGGCAATCGAACAGGTGCTATTGTCGATTTACGAGGAACAAGTTAGAAATAAATTATCATAACAAATAAGTGGAAGTAAAATTATTGAATATTTTTTCAATGTTTACAAGATTCTATAAATGATATAATAAACATAATAAAAATGAAGCAGCAGTAAAATAGGATGGTAACAGAATGGTAGATAGAATACCAAATAAAATAATTGATTAAAGGAGTTAAAAGTTATGACTGCTAAAGAACTTATGAAACAATGTGAAACTGAAGAGAAAGAATTGAAATTCAGGGAGTTTTCATCAGAAACAGCACTTACTATAGGAATGGCGCTTATAGAAGAAGCGAAAAAACGTAACAATAAAATATGTATAGATATTGCAATAGCCGGAAGAAGATTGTTTCATTATTCTAGTGATGGTAATGCTGTGAGTAATGATATTATGATCGAGCGTAAGAAAAAGACGGCGATGCATACTGGACATAGTTCATTGTGGGCGCACTATATGCTTGAGGATTGTGGTATGAATATTAAAGAAAAATGGGCATTAGAACCATCGGAGTATGCACAGGTAGGAGGAGCATTTCCAATAAGACTTGAAAATTGCCAGACAGTAATAGGTACAATAACATGCTCTGGTTTTAATCATGAACAGGATCATAGTATTATTATAGATGTTTGTAGACAACTGAAAAAAGAAAATGTTTTGTAAATCAATTGATTTTATTTATTTTCAGGAGGTGTGAAGCTTATATGGGGAAGTATCATTTTATAATAATAGGCTCTGGCTGGAGAGCACTTTATTATGTCAGAATAGCGAAAGCTGTGCCGGATATATTGTGTCTTGATGCAATGCTGTGCCGTACACAGGAAAAAGCAGATAAGATGGCAGAAGAATTCGGTATACATACTACAACTTCTATAGAGGAATGCGTAGGTTATAAACCAGATTTTGCTGTTGTAGCAGTAAATAAAACAAGTATATGTGATGTTTCAATAGAATGGATGGATAGAGGAATAACCGTTCTTTCTGAGACACCAGCAGCATTGGATATGGACTCACTTAAGAAGTTATACAGATATCATATGTCTGATGATAAATCAGATAAGAAACAGGTCGTTGCTGAACAATACAGGGAATATCCATATAATAAAGCGCGGCTCAAGCTTGTTAATAGTGGTGTACTTGGCGATATCAGTTGTCTGAATATATCCCTTGCACATGAATATCATGGTTTCAGTCTTATAAGGGCATATCTTGGTATAAAACCAGATGAAAACTATAACGTGTCAGGTAAAATATATGAATTTCCGACAACACAGACGCTTACAAGATATGATAAATTTACGGATGGCAGAACAGCTCCTAAAAAAAGATGTGTGGCTGCATTTGAGTTTGAGAGTGGCAAGGTGGCGTGGTATGATTTCGATTCTGAACAGTACCGTTCGCCTATCAGAAGGAATATGATAAAGGTGCAGGGTGTCAGAGGGGAGCTTATTAACGATGAGCTGTATTATCTTGACGATAATAATGAAGGACAGTATCAAAAGCTTGTGACAGATGTGAAGGTAACGCACACCAAAGATACTAATCCTAACCTGTCTACCGTTTGTGAAATAGAGAAAATAATGTGTGGTGAAAATGTATTGTATGAACCTGAATTAGGGATGCGTGGTTTGTCAGAGGATGAAACAGCAATAGCAAGTCTTATGATAGGAACAGCAAGGTATAGCAGAGGAGAAGCAGAATCTCCATATAGTATGGAAGCTGCATTAGCAGATGCGTATGCAGCAATATTGCTTGACGAAGCGGTAAAGACGGGTAATAAGATATGCAGTTGTATCGATTGATTTATAACCAGAGATAAATAAACATTTATTAATATATCACAGTTTCAGAAAATATTCATAAAAAAGCAGAAAGGAACATTACATATTATGACGGATAAAGTATTAAAAGCAGCCCTCATAGGCGTTGGAAATATGGGAAAGAAATATGCACAGATGATAGTATCAGGTCAGGTATCCAATATAAAACTAACAGCAGTAGTTATACGAAGAGATGACCTTATGGAGTGGGGTGAAGCACTTGTAAATGTTGATGGTGAACATGTAAGAATATTTAGAAGTGCAGATGATATGTTTAAAGCAGAAGATGTAGATACATTATTTGATGCAGTTATTATAGCAACTCCTCATAAAACACATGCTAAGCTTGCAGTACAGGCATTTTCACTAGGGAAGGATGTCTTGTGCGATAAACCGGCAGCCTCAGATATAGGAGAAGCACTTACTATGAATGAAGCTGCCAAAAAGAGTGGAAGAATATATGGTATGGTATTTCATCAGAGACTATATCCTAAGTATATGAGGATTAAGAGTATGATTGACGCAGGCGAACTGGGAAAGCTAAGAAGGGTGAATCTTATTAATTCAAGATATTTAAGAACATCATATTATCATCATTCTGGTGCATGGAGAAGCAGCTTTGCTGGCGAAGGCGGTGGAGCACTCATTAATCAGGGACAGCATATACTTGATATATTCCAGTATCTTTTTGGCATGCCGCAGAGAATGTTTGCACTTATACCTTTTGGCAAATATAATGACTTTGCAGTAGATGATGAAGATACTATTATAATGGATTATGATAATGGCCTGACGGCTTCATTTGTACTGACAACAGGAGAAGCGTGTCATGAAGAAAGACTGGAAATAATAGGAACGAAAGCAAAGCTGTTGCTTGAAGATAATACGCTTACTATAACAAGACATCAGGATGTAGAAGAATATATAAAAACAGAAATGGTTAATTCAAGGGAAAATATGCAATACGCTAAAGAAACAATTGAGTTTTCGAAAACACCAGAGCCATATATAGAACTGCTTGAAAGATTTGCCAGAGCTGCCTTAGAACATGATGATACATATCTTGTGGCGAAAGGAGAGGAGGGAATCAATTCTCTGATGCTGTGTGCAGGAGCATATTATTCAGCCTGCAAAGGCACACAGGTTGAGCTTCCAGTTGCTGCAGAGGATTATAGCAGACTAATGGAAGAACTTATTATGGGAGAAAAGAGCATAAAAAAATAATATAAGAAAAATAGTAAAAACAATAAAATAGAAGATATTAAACATAGAAGATATTAAAATAAAAAATATAGTATAAAATGCTGCCACATAAAATGGCAGCATTTTGCTTGTTGATTAGTATTCAGAACTGCACCATCTTCCGGAAGCACCACAAGGAAGAACGAGTCCGTTGGAGGATACAGGAAGTCCAACTTCGTTTGAACTGCAGTAGCCGTCAAAGTTCTTAAGCTCTGTGCTTAACATATATGTAAGAACTGCTGGCTGAAGCCCTGTTGTATATGAGTTAATAAGGAAGAATAATGGTTCCTTGGAAAGAAGCTGTGCACATAACTTTACGAGTGGGTGTATGGCTTCTTCTATTTTCCATATTTCGCCCTTAGGACCTCTTCCATATGAAGGTGGATCCATAATTATGGCATCATAGTGGTTGCCTCTTCTTATTTCACGTTCTACGAACTTAACACAATCATCAACTATCCAGCGGATAGGCTTGTCAATAAGTCCTGAAGAGGTAGCATTTTCCTTAGCC
>CAKRKK010000180.1 GCA_934358235.1 uncultured Lachnospira sp. | reverse complement strand
CGTCTACGCTACGCTTCAGTCCATGCTAAACATGGTCCCTGGTATCTTTATAATGCATTTATATGTAAATTTATAAACCATAAGAATCATATAAAACAATTCCGGATTCATAATACAACAAATCCGGAATTTTTATTAATTCATAACAACCTGCCTGCAATTAATATTGACCTACTTGCCTTCAGCCTGTTTCTTATTAAGATCATCCCTATCGAATGCTTCTGATATAGGAGCACCTGGTGCAACCATAGGGAATACCTTATCATCCTTACATATGTCACATTCTATAACGCAAGGAATATTAAGCTCTATTGCTTCCTTTAACGCCTTTTCAAAGCTTTCAATATCAGCTACTCTGTAAGCCTTAGCTCCCATACCCTCTGATACCTTAACGAAATCAACCTGATCATCAAGAACAGTTGCTGAATAACGCTTTCCATAGAAAAGATCCTGCCACTGTCTTACCATACCAAGTACGTGATTATTGAAAACTATCTCTATGATAGGAATATTATATCTTGTAGCTGTAGCTATTTCATTCATATTCATACGGAAGCAGCCATCACCCGCAATGTTAATAACAACCTTATCCTTACAGCCCACCTTAGCACCAATACTTGCGCCAAGACCATAACCCATAGTTCCAAGTCCGCCTGATGTGAGCAAGGTTCTAGGATTCTTATACTTATAGTGCTGTGCAGCCCACATCTGATGCTGTCCTACATCTGTGGAAATGATTGCATCGCCATTAGTAATCTCATATATCTTTTCCATAATATATGGTCCGTTAAGTACATCTGTTCTATACTTCATAGGGAACTTTTCTTCATATTCCTTAAGATGTGCAAGCCAGTCTGCATGATCAAGCTGTTCAAGCTTGGCATTTACTCTCTTAAGTATTTCAAGTGCATCACCAATAACTGATGCATCTGTATGTATATTCTTATTAATCTCTGCTGCATCAACATCAAACTGGAGAATCTTTGCATTTTTAGCAAACTTCTTAGTATTTCCCGTAACTCGGTCTGAGAATCTTGCACCTATTGTAATAAGCAGGTCACATTCTGACACACCAAAGTTAGAGGTCTTAGTTCCATGCATGCCAAGCATTCCTGTATAGTGTGGATCTGAACCATCAAATGCACCCTTACCCATAAGTGTATCGCATACTGGAGCATCTATCTTCCTAACAAACTTTTTCAGTTCTTCAGAAGCCTCTGATGCTATAACTCCACCACCTACGAATACATAAGGCTTCTTAGCAGCCTTTATCATAGCTGCTGCATTCTCAACAGCCTCTTCACTGATTGTATCAGTTATTCTTTCTATTGGCTTAGGTGTTTCCTTTATGTAATCACACTCATTGGCTGTTGCATCCTTAGTAATATCAACAAGAACAGGTCCTGGACGTCCTTCCTTTGCTATCCTGAAGGCTCTTCTTAATGTATCTGCAAGTTCATTTACATCCTTTACGATAAAGCTGTGCTTAGTTATAGGCATAACTATCCCAGCTATATCTACTTCCTGGAAACTATCTCTTCCAAGAAGAGGCAGTGTTACATTACAGGTTATCGCTACCATAGGAATTGAGTCCATCATAGCAGTTGCAATACCTGTTACAAGATTCGTAGCACCTGGACCAGATGTCGCAAAGCATACTCCAACCTTTCCTGTCGCTCTTGCATAACCATCAGCGGCGTGTGATGCACCCTGCTCATGAGATGTAAGTATATGTGTAATCTCGTCTGAATGCTTATATAATGCATCGTAGACGTTAAGAATGGCTCCACCCGGGTATCCAAATACAGTATCTACACCCTGTTCTTTTAAACATTCAACTATAATCTCTGAACCATTTAATATCATTCGTCTGTCTTCCTTTCATTATATGTTATTGTTCTGTCCTGACAATTTCTATAAATAAGTTATCTGAATGTCCTGCATTCATCACACCTCTTATACCTCTGGAGTCTTTAAGATAGCTCCTCTGTTGCCTGATGTAACCATTGAGGCATATCTCTTAAGATATCCTGTTGTCACCTTAGGTTCTCTTGGCTGCCACTTAGCCTTTCTTGCTGCAAGCTCTTCATCTGAAACCTTAAGTTCAAGCTTAAGACCTGGAATATCTATGCTTATGATATCTCCCTCTTCTACTAAAGCTATTGGTCCTCCAACTGCTGCCTCCGGAGACACATGTCCGATAGATGCACCACGGCTTGCTCCTGAGAAACGTCCATCTGTTATAAGTGCAACTGATGAACCAAGTCCCATACCTGCGATAGCTGATGTTGGATTAAGCATTTCTCTCATACCTGGACCTCCCTTAGGTCCTTCATACCTGATAACAACTACATCACCTGATACAATCTTTCCACCCTTTATAGCCGCAATAGCATCCTCTTCACAGTCAAACACTCTGGCTGGTCCCTCATGTACAAGCATTTCATCAACTACTGCTGAACGCTTGACAACTGAACCATCTGGTGCAAGATTACCTGAAAGAACAGCAAGACCTCCTGTTTTACTATATGGCTTATCAACTGGTCTTATAACCTCTTCATCTCTATTATAAGCTGTTGCAATACACTCACCAATAGTCTTTCCTGATACTGTCATACAATCTGTGTTAAGGAGTCCTATATCAGCAAGCTCCTTCATAACGGCATATACGCCTCCAGCTTCGTTAAGATCCTCCATATATGTAGGACCTGCTGGTGCAAGATGGCAAAGGTTAGGTGTCTTCTCACTTATAGGATTAGCAAACTTAATATCAAAATCAAAACCTATCTCATGTGCAATAGCTGGAAGGTGAAGCATACTGTTAGTAGAGCATCCAAGTGCCATATCGACAGTAAGTGCATTCATAATAGAATCCTTTGTAATGATATCTCTTGCAGTAATTCCCTTGTTAACCATATCCATAACTGCCATACCAGCATGCTTTGCAAGCTTGATTCTTTCTGAATATACTGCTGGAATAGTACCATTGCCACGAAGTCCCATACCAAGTGCTTCTGTAAGACAGTTCATCGAATTAGCTGTATACATTCCTGAGCATGAACCACAGGTTGGACATACCTTTTCTTCGAATTCAAGTACATCCTCTTCAGTCATAGTTCCTGCTGCATATGAACCAACTGCCTCAAACATAGATGAAAGACTTCTCTTCTTTCCCTTAACATGTCCTGCAAGCATAGGACCACCTGAAACAAATACTGTTGGAAGATTAAGTCTTGCTGCTGCCATAAGAAGTCCTGGAACATTCTTATCACAGTTAGGCACCATTACAAGTCCGTCAAACTGATGTGCAATAGCCATGCATTCTGTTGAATCAGCAATTAAATCTCTTGTCACTAAAGAGTACTTCATACCGACATGTCCCATTGCAATACCATCACATACTGCAATCGCTGGGAATACTACTGGAACACCACCAGCCTCAGCTACTCCTAGCTTAACTGCATTAACAATCTTATCTATATTCATATGACCTGGTACAATCTCATTATATGAACTAACAATACCAATCATAGGCTTCTTCATCTCTTCTGCTGTGAAGCCAAGTGCATTAAACAAACTTCTAGCAGGTGCCTGCTGCATACCACTTCTAGCGTTATCACTTACCATAATTATTCTCCTCGCAAATCAATTTCTTTTACTAAGTACAAATATTACACTCTCTTAGCTATAAGGTCGCCCATCTCATCTGTTCCAACCTTAGTGCAGCCCTCTGAATATATATCTGTTGTCCTGTAACCTTCCTTAAGTACTGCCGCAACAGCCGCTTCTATAGCATCAGCTTCCTTATCAAGGTCAAGTGAATATCTTAACATCATTGCTGCTGAAAGAATTGTAGCTATAGGATTAGCTATATTCTTTCCTGCTATATCAGGTGCTGAACCGTGGCTTGGTTCATATAAGCCCAGCTTTGTTTTACCAAGACTTGCTGATGATAACATACCGATAGAACCTGTTATCATGCTTGCCTCATCTGAGAGTATATCTCCAAACATATTCTCTGTAAGAATAACATCAAACTGTCCAGGATTCATAACAAGCTGCATTGCACAGTTATCTACAAGCATATCCTCAAGTTCAACCTCTGGATAATCCTTAGCAACCTCGTGCACAATCTTTCTCCATAATCTTGAAGAATCTAAAACATTAGCCTTATCAACACTTGTTACTTTCTTTCTTCTCTTCATAGCTATCTCAAAACCCTTAATAGCTATTCTTCTTATCTCTTCTTCATTATATGTAAGAGTATCAACAGCAGTCATTAGTCCATCGACTTCTTCTGTATGTCTCTTTCCAAAGTAAAGACCACCAGTAAGCTCTCTCATAATAACCATATCAAAGCCATCGCCGATGATTTCTTCCTTAAGAGGGCAGGCTGCCTTTAATTCATTATATAAATAAGCAGGACGAATGTTAGCGAATAACTCTAAGTCCTTACGAATCTTTAATAGTCCTGCCTCTGGTCTTAGGTTAGGTGCCACGTCATACCATCTTGAGTTACCGACGTTACCACCTACTGCACCTAGAAGCACAGCATCTGAGGCCTTAGCGACGGCTACTGCCTCATCTGTAAGAGGTACTCCACACTCATCTATAGAGCAGCCTCCCATTAATATCTTCGTATAATCGAACTTGTGACCATACTTAGCTGCCACAGCATCTAATACCTTAACAGCCTCTGTTACTATTTCTGGTCCGATTCCATCTCCTGGAATTAATGTTATTCTACAATCCATGTTAATTCCTGCCTTTCCTTCTTGTACTAAAGCCCTTACTTAAATATATTACAAGTTCAGGCTATTGTTTAGTATTTTACTCCATAATAGTGCATTTTTCAAGTAG
>CAKRKK010000179.1 GCA_934358235.1 uncultured Lachnospira sp. | reverse complement strand
GTAATCCAATGCGGCCCTTACACGCTGCTCTATAAATGCTTCATCAATATTTCTTTCATGGCGTGACAACATTCTTACTGTTATTTTAGACCTTCTGTTAACGAAGCCAATTCCCATAAAATACCCGTCAAAATCATGCAGTTCAACAAGTCCTCCATCAACTATGCCTTCCTCAAATGAGTCTATTTCATTATCATATACCCACATTCCTCCGGCCTTCAGCTCACGTCCGCCACCTTTTTTCAGAATGACCGCACCAGTTATCTTAAACAAATCTTCCATCGTATATAGTCCTCGCTTCTATTGTATTTTAATTGATTATATATATTTTCACAGCATTTGTCACTACAGTTTTTGGCTCATTTTCTACTCATTTTTCCCAACCGCATAAAACATAAATACACCTGCGGCTGCAATAACAAGTGCCAATGCCTTAAGCCATGAGAATTCAGCCCTTTTGCTGCCAAACAGCCCTGCTAATTCGATTATATACGCCATAATAACCTGTGCCACAACTATTGTTACCTCTGCCTTTGCTACCCCAAGCTCTGACACACTCTTTACTACGGTAAATGTTATAAAGGCTCCTATAACTCCGCCTAGCAGCGACAGCTTATTATCCACGCGCAATATACCGCCTACCTCTGGTCTTCCATTGAAAAGCCACATAATTATACAGGTTACAAGCGCTGTCAACTGCACGAATCCTGCTGCCACCCATATGCTGCTGCTTTTTGTAACATTTGTATTAAACACTCCCTGAATACTCATAAGTGCCCCTGATATTATAGCAATAAGAAATCCTGCCATTTAACCAACCTCCATAATCAGTTACTACTAATTAATATTGGTCAAATGACAGGATTTATACCTTTTATTATATATTCACTTATATTGGCTTATATCAGCTTATAAGCCATTTTATATACCAGCTATGCCACACTATGCCGCAGCACACGATATACATATATACATATTGTAGCAGCCTTACTTTGAATATGTCATATAGCTCTCTACACTCTTATAGAACTCATTATAAGCTTCATCGACATTTCTTCCGTCCCATACCTGATGAAGAAGTATCTCATATCTGGTATATATATTCTGCACGCCTATATACTTCGCCTTAACTATACTGTCTGAATATATATCATGAAGTGTGTTGTAATCCGTATTATCAGCTTTCTTTCCCTTTTTTGTCATATCAGCCCTCGCACTCACATGACTGCTGAGCGACTGAATATCCTCTGCATAATCATAAGATATTGCACGCGCTACTGCCTTTGCAACTGATATATTGGATGTATACGGATTAACCACTGCCATAGTTGTAACCGACATTGGTACTGATTCCAATCCTTCTGAAAGATATGGAACTGGAATTATACCATAGGATACACCTGAATCATCTATTTTCTTAAGATCTTCGGTATTAACAATAGTATACATAAGCTTATTCTGTGTAAACTCGTCAATACATACATCCTTCGTTGATTCACTTCTATCTATGCCAAATGCAGTCTTTAATGCAGAATATTCCTTAACAGCCTGTTTAAAATACTGTTCATTAATTGTAAATACTGCTGCATCCTCTGCCTCATCACCTCCTATATCCATATATCTTCCAATATAGGGATAATTCAGCAGCATATCTGACGCATCAAAGTCAAATACTCTCGATATATTCTGGTTGGACTCCGTTACCGTATGGCTGTCACTTAACTGCTTAAGCTTCTCATAAGAGTCTATTGGCTTGGCATATTGTTTATTATATACCATAACCGGCATCTCAAAGCTGACCGGATAGCCATACAGCCTTCCCTTGTAAGAGCATGCCTTTATTGCAGCATTTCCATATACCTGTTCATTATATATATCACCATATGAATCATTTTCAAGCATAAGTCCAAGAAGATATGCCTTATCACATACCTCTGATGACATAAGATATACATCAGGTCCGTTATCGTTTCTTACAGTTTCCGTATATATAGTGTCTATCATATCCTGTGTATCTATATATACCGGATTAACCGTTACAAGCTTATTGGCTGACTTTACACTCTCTGATATTGTGTTCAGGTATCTTTCGTAATCTTTATTATCATACCATACATTAATAGTTACCGGTGTTTCTATATCCAGCTTTTCAATCTCTTTATCCTTGTCATCCTTATCAATTCCGCCACATGCTATAACCGAAACAACCATAATACATACCAGTATGACTGGCATAAGTTTCTTAATTAACTTCATAATATTTCCAACCTTTTCATGTAACCTACGAAATAATGTAATCAGACAGCCAGACCTTAATGTATGATATTAAAATGATTTCTTTAGCTTCTCTATCATCTCATCGACATCACTCTTTGTTATTATGAGTGGTGGCACCATTCTGATAACATTAGTTCCTGCTGAGAAAAGAATAAGTCCATTGTCTAATGCCCTGGCTATTACCTCTTTAGGACTGATTGAAAGCTCAAGTCCCTGCATAAGTCCAAGTCCTCTTCTTTCTACTATAAAATCATATTCCTTCACAAGCTCATCCAGCTTCTTTTCAAGATAAGCTGACACTTCCCTGACATTATTCAATATATTCTGTTTCTCAAACAATTCAAATACTTTAGTAGCTGCAGCACAAGCAAGTGGATTACCGCCGTAGGTTGTACCATGGTCTCCCGGAACCAGCGCTTTGGCTACTTCCTCTGTTGCAAGAAATGCACCTACTGGAACACCACAGCCTAAAGCCTTAGCAACTGTAAGAATATCCGGCTTTACACCATACTGCTGGAATGCAAACATAGTACCTGTTCTGCCCATACCACACTGAATCTCATCAAGTATAAGAAGAATACCCTTTTCATCACACAGCCTTCTTACACCCTGAATGAATTCGTTAGTGGCAGGATATATTCCACCCTCACCTTGTACTGTTTCAAATATAATAGCACATGTTTTGTCATTTACCAACTGTTTAACACTCTCTAAATCATTATAATTGGCAAATCTTATACCTGGAATCATAGGGCCAAAGGCTTCCTGATAATGCTTGTTGCCTGTAACAGCAAGTGCTCCCATGCTTCTTCCATGGAATGAATGCTGCATAGCAATAATCTCTGAGTCTGTTCTACCCTTTTTTAAATATGCATATTTCTTAGCAAGCTTTATAGCACCTTCTATTGACTCTGTTCCACTATTAGTAAAGAATACCCTGTCCATTCCTGATGCCTTAGTTATAGCCCTGGCAGCCGTAACAGATGGCTCATTATAGAAGTAGTTAGATGTATGGATAAGCTTATCTATCTGCTGCTTAAGTGCATCATTATACTCTTTATTATTATAGCCAAGTGCAAATACAGCTATACCAGCACCAAAATCAAGGTATTCCTTTCCATCCGTATCATATAATCTTACGCCATCACCCTTATCAAGTACAATCTGATATCTGTTATATGTATGAATCAGCTTTTCTTCTGCTGTTTCTATAATCTGTTTTGTTTCCATAAATATCTGCCTTTCCTACCATATATTATATTTTGCATGATTACTCTGCATAATAATATATCCCTTTAGTTCAATTTCCGCAAGCATATTAGCAACCGTATTAGTAACCGTATTAGCAACCATATTAAATTACAGGTTAACTGCCTGATTACAGATTAGTTTCAAAGAATTTCTCTGCACCCTCTGAAAGTATAGCAGTACCAACACCCTTGTTAGTAAATATTTCAAGCAGCAGGCAGTGTGGAATACGTCCATCAAGAATATGCACCCTTGAAACACCATGTTCAATAGCATCTATGCAGTTATTAAGCTTAGGAAGCATGCCACCGCCTATTGTACCACCTGCTAAAAGCTTTCTTGCCTCTGTTGTTGAAAGCTCAGATATAAGGCTTGTCTTATCGTTATAATCCTTGTATACACCCTCTATATCTGTTAAGAAGGCAAGTTTCTCAGCATTAACTGCTCTTGCAATAGCACACGCTGCATCATCTGCATTGATATTATAAGAATGGAACTTATCATCATATCCTATAGGACATATAACAGGTATGAAATCATCCTTAAGAAGTGAATGTATAAGTGTTGTGTCAACATCCCTTACTTCGCCGACATATCCTATATCTTCACCTTTGGAATATTTCTTTTCTACCTTTAACATTCCACCATCCTTGCCAGATATACCGCACGCCTTAACGCCAAGCTCTTCGATAAGCGATACCAGGCTCTTGTTTACTCTGTTAAGCACCATCTCTGCTATTTCCATAGTTGGTTCATCTGTAACTCTTAAACCATTCTTGAATTCTGGAGTCATTCCTGACTTTTCAACCCATTTACTGATTTCCTTGCCGCCGCCATGAACAATAATAGGCTTGAAACCAACAAGCTTTAAAAGCACTACATCCTGAATAACCTTTCTTTTAAGCTCTTCATCCACCATAGCACTTCCGCCATATTTAACAACTATAATCTTTCTGCTGAACTTCTGTATATAAGGAAGAGCCTCCACTAAGATCTGTGCTTTTTTTAACTCTTCTTCCATATCTATTGTACTCATCTTTAACTCCTTGAACTAATATATATTACAATCCATTACTGTTACGCTGGATTGGTGATTTTTTAATTGTGATTTTAAAAGTGTGATTTTCAAATCCTGTTATGAACGATAATCAGCATTTATCTTTATATAATCAAATGTAAGGTCGCAGCCCCAAGCCGTAGCTTTGGCACTACCCTGCTTAATATCTGCTATTGCAGTTACAGGATTCTGTGAAAGTATTTCTGTTGCCTTCTCCTCGCTATAATCAGTTGCTGTTCCATCCTTTACTATCTGAAGCTTTCCCTTAGAGCTTTCAAAGAATATATC
>CAKRKK010000178.1 GCA_934358235.1 uncultured Lachnospira sp. | reverse complement strand
GTTACGAGGTCCATATTATTATGATGAATTTCACTGTACGGCTGGTGAGTGTAAGGACAATTGCTGTGTAGGCGGCTGGGAAATAGATATTGATGAGGAAACCTATGAATACTACTGTAATATGCAGGGTGAAATAGGGCAGAAGCTAAGAGACAATATTATAAAGAATGATGCAGGGGAATATTGCTTTAAACTTGTTGATGGATGCTGTCCTATGTTAACTAAGGAGGGACTTTGTCTGGTGCATAAGGAACTTGGTGAAGGGTATCTCGGAGTTGTATGCAGCCAGTTTCCAAGATATTCCGAATATTATGGTGTAGTTAAGGAATCAGGAATAGGAATGGCCTGTGAGGAAGCAGCCAGACTTATGCTTTATAAGAATAGAAGCTTTTCAATGAAGGAGGAAGCATTAGCTGAGGAATATGAGGTGGATGCGGAATATGACAGCGATTATGCCACAAAAATATTCCGCCTTAGAGATTTCATATTTCAGTTGCTTGCTAAGGAGGGACTTTCTATTTATGAGAAGCTGATTATTATCCTGTCATTGGGTAGTGATGTACAGGAGCATATTAATAATGGCGAATATGACAAAATAAAAGATGTATTAAATTCATATACAAAGGAGTATGCAGACAGACTGTTAAAGGAAACAAGAGCTAAGTGTGATAATGGAGAATATGATTTGTTATCATTACAGGACTGCATGCGTGATATATTGCTTCCTTACGAGGAAATGGAGGTGCTTAGTGCAGACTGGGAGCTTTTGCTTAAGGATGTGATTAACTGCCTTCACGAACAGATGGATAAAGAGGAATATGGGATATTATGTAACGAATTCGCTGGTTATATAACAGACAGGGAGTAT
Source organism: uncultured Lachnospira sp. (assembly GCA_934358235.1). GTDB lineage: Bacteria > Bacillota > Clostridia > Lachnospirales > Lachnospiraceae > Lachnospira. Next base: position 4,017 of record CAKRKK010000178.1, on the reverse strand, counting down.
GAATACCGTCAGATTACAGAGTATTTTGTTTTCAGATATTTTGCAAAGTCTGTATATGATTATGATGTGCTTGGAAAGTGTCAGATGCTTGTTACTAACTTTCTTGTCATAAGGCATATGGACATGTTCAGATGGCTTGATAATCATAGAAGCTATACATTTGAAGACCGTATGTTTATTATGCATATATTTTCAAGACAGGTTGAATATTCAGAAGAGAATATAGAGCAGCTATATGAGGATTACTTGTTTGATGATATATTTAAACCAGACAGTTTAAGGGCAATACTATGGCTTGATAATGATAATGTCTGAATAACCTTATACAGATTATCGGATTGGAGAAAAGAAATGGGAATAGATTCCGATTATTATAAAGAAAAAAATAAAAAAAGATTAACAAAGTTAAGAGAACTGGAAGCACTTCTGCCTCCTTATGTAACCTCATATCTGGATGATAAGGAGCTTTCATCACAGATTAATACGGTTATAGCATATGCTTATGATTTACAGACATTTTTCAGATTCCTGACTGAAAAGAATGTTTTACTTAAAGACACAGCAGTTAAGGATATAAGTATTGATTTTCTTGAACAGCTATCCTTTGAGGATATTAATGAATATCAGAGATACTTAAGATTTAACAATTCAACAGATGGAAGTGAAACTATACATCAGAACCAGGACAAAGGAATAGCAAGACGAATGGCTGCACTCAGAGGTTTTTTTGAATTCGCCTGTCTGCATCAGTATATGAAGAATAATCCAACTATTGGTGCAGCAAAGCGTGTTAAGATGCCTCAAAAGGATATAATCCGTCTTAACGATGAAGAGGTTAATGATCTTATTAATGTAGTAACTAATACTAATATCAAGGGAAATAAGCTTCAGCTAAAGAAGTGCCAGAAAACTCAGCTACGTGATACGGCGCTTATAACACTGCTGCTTAATACCGGAATCCGTGTATCTGAATGCGCAGGGCTGGATTTAGACGATGTAAACTTTAATTACAGAACCATTAATATTGTAAGAAAAGGTGGTTCAGATGCACATCTTTATTTTAATGAAGTGACAGAAAATGCTTTGAAGGATTATATAGAGAACGAAAGACCTTTACTTCTGGGTAATACAGAGTCAGATGAACAAGCTGTATTTATATCGATGAAGAAAAGCAGGATGAGTATAAGTGCTATTGAACGTATGGTAAAGAAGTATGCGAAGAATGCCACACCTGATAAGAAAATATCTCCACATAAGATGCGTTCTACCTACGGTACTGCACTTTATAAGGATACAGGTGATATAAGGCTTGTAAGTGATGTCCTTGGCCACAAGGATATTAATACAACAGCTAAGCATTATGCTGCGATGGAGGAGGAACACAGAAGGTTAGCCGCCACTATTCCTTTATACAGACTCGATGCTGAGGGTAATAATATTGACATTAAATCTGACGCTGATAAAACAGATAATAAAAATAATGAATAAAGCAGGAAACTGTATATGAAAGATTTTAACATTCTTGTATTTGATATTAATAAAACAGATGCTGATAACGAACAGGTTGATAAGCTGAATGAACTGCTTAAGCTTTTTAATGGCAAGGCTGAATTAAAAAATGTATCTGACAGAACCAGGCTTGTAATCAGCTATGATGATGAAAAGCTTCAAAAATGGAAAACAAGAAATGCTGGACGAATCAGCAATTATTATGATCTGTCAGTTGATGAAGTGCGTGCTATGATAGACTCGTTAGGAGCTAATGGTGCAGCCTTAAAGCTTGGTATGACTAAGCAGGGAATGTATAAGCGCTTAAAAAAATGTAAAGAAAATGGTTCTGACAGATTCTAAGTAAAAAAAAAATAGTAGTTATAACAATAACGCCGATAAATCCTGCTTTATCGGCGTTATTGCATAATTCACTCTTTATTTTCCCCTATACTCACGAACCCGCGCTGCACGCTCTTTCGTCCTGCTTCGCATGACTGTTCGTTCGTTAATGGCGCAAGAAAAGTAAATGTCTGCTTCGCAGCCACTTCCTTTTCTTTTGCGCTCATTATATCATAATTTCTGACTTTTTCTTACTCTTGTCAACTATTGCATTAAGCTTTCTACAAGGAATAGCAACAACTAGTCCTATAAAAAGACAGATAAGGACATATATGAACAGAGCAAGTATACATTTCCAATAATACCAGCTATAAGTTCCACCAACACATTCCCTTAATGCATCCATGGCGTATGTGAAAGGCAGATACTTATATATTGCCTGATATACAGTTGGTAAACATTGTATAGGGAAGGTTCCACCGGCACCTGCAACCTGAATAACCATAATTACTACCGCTAAGGCTTCTCCAACATTTTCGAAGGCTACTGTAAGCGAATAGGTTATCATTGTAAATACAAAGGATGTAAATGCTGCGGCAAACCAGAACTTAAACGGATGAACACATTGTATGCCTATAAAGAACAGGTCTCCAAGTGTTATAAGTAATGCCTGGGCCTGTCCTATCAGGAAGAATGTTAAATATCTTCCAAAGAAGGCTTCTACTGAATTAATTCTTACACCATCAAAGGGGTGTACCTTAACATGTATAATTGCAACAAGAATTAAAGCTCCTACCCAGATTGAAAGAACTGAATAGAATGGCGACATAGCTGAGCCATAATTCGATATTGGATATAAATCCTCTGTCGCAATAGCTACTGGTGAAGCAACAAAGGCTGATAATTCTTCACTGTTAAAGGCTATTGCAGTCTGTAATAATGAATATACACCACTATTCTTAAAGTCTATAAGCTTATTAGTTGTTTCATCAAGATTATCCTTTAAGTCCTTAACCATAGCAAGCGTGTTGTCTATAGAAGAACCCATCTGACCTATTGAGTTGTTGAAGTCATCAATATTATAACCAACATCGCTGTATATGTCAGATATAGAATTCATATATCCAGTCACAGAATCAATATCTCTTGATATAGCACCAAATACAGAGGAGTCCATTAGAGAGCTTTTATCTGCTACACGTATTAGTTCATTAAGAAGAGCTTTTTCGGTACTAAAGTCACCGGTAAGCTCAGGAGTACTGATTCCCCTGGCGGTTTCAGCCGTTGACTCGGCTGTTCCCATTATATTAGAAAGTGCTGTAAGTACATTCTCAAATGCAGATACCTGTGTATTTATCACCTGGAACTTTGCTATTAATATATCTAGAATAGAATTACCAGAGGCATAAGCTGTTGTATTCTGGTTCGCACCTATATTATCTGCAATGTCAGCAGATTTCATGATAGCCTCCGTCAACGTGCTTATAAAGGTTGCATTAACCTGCTGCTGGACGGCTGTTTTAGCTTTATCAGTTATCTTAGGTGCAATAGCATTCTTCTTCTGATTAGTATAATATATAATTTCAGGATGAGTCATATTATCTGCAAGAAAGCTTACCATGTCTTTTGAGAAATCACTAGGCATAATAAGTGCTGCATAGTAGTCACCTGCCCATACACCTTCTATTGCTTCATCAGTAGTATCTGTAAATACCCATCCGATAGTATCGTTAGTTTTTAATGCTTCTATAATATTCGAGCTTATATTAATATCAAGCCCTGAAATATTAACTCCTTCATCATCATAGGCTACTGCTACTTTAATATTAGAAGTAGATTCTGAACCATATGGATCCCAGTTAGATAATATATTAAACCAGGCGTAAAGAGATGGCAGAACGGCAAGTCCCATAACAACCACGAGAGCTACGACATTTCTTCCTATGTGTTTTGCATCATTCCAGAAGACCTTGAATATATTTTTCATTGTGCAGCCTCCTTATTTGGACTAATAGTTATATTTATTGCATTTGTATTATTATCAATGCTTATTGATATGGTATTTGCATTAACCTTATTATCAATTACAATATTCTGGCAATTATTTATATCTGGTTTATCAGCATTTGTAACAGTATCTGCTTTGTCATCGATATATTCTGTATTGATGGGAATGCATATATCATT
>CAKRKK010000177.1 GCA_934358235.1 uncultured Lachnospira sp. | reverse complement strand
TCAGGTATAAATGGGTAATATCGGATAATGGCGTTGGGATGAATGAAGAATTTGTAAAACATATATTTGAGCCATTTGCACAGGAAAAGTCGGATGCAAGAAGTGAATATCAGGGAACCGGTTTAGGCATGGCCATAGTTAAAAGGCTTGTAGATAAGATGAATGGAACTATTGAGGTAACAAGTGTTAAGGACAAGGGGTCTTCATTTACAATTATAATTCCATTCAGAATGGCAGCAGCTCCTGTCAGTGTTGCATCTGATAAGAAGGCTGATAATATAGAAAAAACTGAAAATGTGGAAAATGTAAAGCATGTTGATTATATGCCTGATGAGAAAGCTATTAATACTGATACGGTGTCTGCTGATATAATAGCCGAGGATAACATTATTGATATATCAGGCTTTAATATTCTGTTAGCAGAGGATAATAAGCTTAATGCAGAGATTGTTGAAACCGTTCTTGGGGATGAAGGTGCAGTGGTCACAACAGTTAATGATGGACAGCAGGCTGTAGAAGCATTTGCAGCACATAAACCAGGAACCTACGATATAATTCTTATGGATGTTATGATGCCTAAGCTTGATGGAATAACGGCAGCTAAGCTTATAAGAAAGCTTGACAGGCCTGATGCAGCAATAATACCGATAATAGCGATGACCGCTAATGCATTTGAAGAGGATGCCAGAAAGTGTATTGAAGCAGGTATGAATGTGCATATGGCTAAGCCACTTGATATGGATGAGGTTATAGAGGTTATTGCAAGGCTGTGTGATGGTGTAAGGTAAGGTGGACAGCAGCCTGAAATGTGAGGTAAAATAAGAAATATGTTGCAGCTTCCTGCTGGCTGGGATAATATGATGTAAGGATTAAGATATATGATGGAATACATTAATAGAAAAAAACGAGTTAAGAATATTGCTGTTGCTGTACTTGTCATAGTTGTACTTTTGATGGCAGCAGAATGCCTTTTCGTAGGTTCATCTAATATGACCTTAAGAGAATGCATATATGCACTTTTAAGAAAAGGAACTAAAGCCCATATAAGAATAATATGGAATATAAGAATTCCCCGTGTACTTGCTGCTCTTATAGCTGGAGCAGGACTGTCAGCCGCAGGACTTATTATGCAGACAACACTTAATAATCCTATGGCTTCACCATCTACATTAGGAGTATCTAATGCGGCCGTATTCGGTGCGAATCTGTCTATAATTGCATTTGCAGGTGGCTTCTTATCAACAGGAAACAATATAAGTAATTATACATCGGGAATTAATCCATATGCAGCCTCGCTTATGGCTTTCATATTCTCGGTGCTTTCGGTTCTTTTGATACTAGGGTTATGCAGGCTGCGTTCCTTTAATCCGGGTGTTGTAGTGCTTGCGGGTATTGCAATAGGTTCAGTCTGGACTGCTGCCACAACTGTATTACAGTTTTATGCTACAGATGTAGGACTATCTGCTGCTGTTGTATGGAACTTTGGAGATCTTGGAAGAGCAACCTATAAGACAGACCTTATTATGTTTATTACTGTTGCGTTTGGAGTTATGGTATTTATGCTGCTTTCGTGGAGGTATAATGCACTTCTTAGCGGGGATGTTGCAGCTAAAAGTGTTGGTGTGAATGTTGAACTATTAAGATTCATATCACTGCTTATTAGTTCTGTTATTGTTGCAGTATGTGTTTCATTTCTTGGAATAATAGGCTTTGTTGGGATTATATGTCCGCATATAACTAAGAAAATATGGGGACAGGATCATCATTATGCGATACCAGTATCAGCACTTATGGGAAGCCTGCTGCTTCTGTTTGCAGACACAATATCAAGAAGCATAGGTAATGGTTCGGCACTTCCAGTAGGTGCCATAACCTCTCTTCTTGGTGCACCTTTCTTTGTTGCTATAATATTCTTGCGGAGGGGAAATGATGTTTAAGATAGATAATCTATGCTTCAGATATAAAAAGACATCCGGTTATGTTCTTGATGGAATATCCCTTGAACTTGAAAGAGGGGAAATAGGAGTAATCTTAGGAAAAAATGGTGCGGGAAAGACAACTCTGTTTAACAATATATTAGGTATAAGCAGACCTAAGTCAGGGTCTATTACCTATGATGGCACAGATATACTTAAAGCCTCAAGAACTGAGAGAGCCAGAAAGATAGCATATGTTCCGCAGAATATACAGTTTGGTGCGTTATCAGTATATGATTCTATAATGATGGGACGCCTGTCGTACTTTGGATTGAGGGCTGCAGATAGTGATAGAAGGGTTGTTGAAAACATTATAAAAGAGATGAAGCTGGAAGCACTTGTGGGACGTAGTGTTTCAGAGCTGTCAGGAGGAGAAAGACAGAAGATTGCTGTTGCCAGGGCAATGGCACAGGAGCCGGGGCTTATAGTGTTTGATGAACCGACGGGGAATCTTGATCTTGCAAATGAGGAGCTTATCATTCACGAAGCAAGAAAGCTTGCAAAGAATAAAAATATAGCTATACTATCATCCTTACACGATATAAATCAGGCATTATATCTGGGAGATAAGTTCTTTTTCCTTAAGGATGGTAAAATAAAGTATGCAGGAAGTGAGCAGATTATTACCGAGGAGGTTATAAAGGATATATATGATGTTGATGTAAAGCTTATTACGGTAGATGGCAGAAAGCTTGTAGTCCAGAACCGTTATAATAATAAGGAGGCTGGGACATTTATATAGTGTTATAAGTGGCTCATATTAAGAAAAGGAGAAATAAAATTATATGAAGAAGAGTAAAATAATTAAAAAGTTGACTGCATGCCTTATGGTAGTTATATCAATAATGGCATTATGTTCCTGTAGTGCAGGAACAACTGCAAAAGATAATACGGCTGCAGGTAATGAAATTACAGAGATAACAATATCAGATATGATAGGAAGAAAGGTTACAGTTAAACCACAAAGCTATACAAGAGTTGTATGTATTGGTGCCGGTGCGTTAAGAATGTACAGCTATGTAGGTGATGTCAGTCTGCTGTGCGGCGTTGAGGATATAGATAATACAGCTCTTAACGAAAGACCTAAAATGTTTGACCAGGTAGCAAGACCTTATGTTATGGCATATGGTGATGTGTTTACGCATTTACCTTCATGTGGAGTAGGAGGTCCTAATGCCCAGACGGCAGAGGCAGAAAAGATTCTTTCGTGTGATCCAGATATAGTAATATCTGAGTATGAGGACGTAGAAAAGGAAGATGCATTACAACAGCAGCTTGGGGTTCCTGTTATAACACTTAAGGCTGGAGCTGATGGTGTGTTTGATACCTCTTTTAAGGAAAGCATGGAGCTTTTAGGAAAGATATTCGGAAGCAGTGATAAGGCTGATAAGCTTGTAAGCTATATTGATGAACAAAAACAGCAGATAACAGAAAGAACAGCAGCCATAAAGGAAGAGGATAAGCCATCGGTGTATATATGTGGACTTGGCAACTGGGGAACTACTAATCATCTTATGACAGCACAGAATTATGCAGCCTTTAATATTGCAAATGTAAAGAATGCTGTAAGCGGGCTTGCCAAGAATGGTATTCAGCCAATAGAGGAAGAGAAATTCGCAAGTATTGGGGCTTCAATAGACATAATGATTATGGATGCTGCGGCTGTAAAGAATATAAAGCCTTTATATAAGAATAATACAGATATGTTTAATACCTGTAAAGCCTGGAATAATGGAGAAGTTTACTTAGAAATGGCATATAATGCTTATTATACCAATTATGAGATAGCTTTAATTAATACCTGGTATATAGCAAAGACTGTTTATCCTGAATTGTTTAAGGACATAGATATGAAGGAAAAAACAGATGAGGTTACACAGGCATTTTTAGGAAAAGCCATGGCAGAGGATATATATTCTGCTCCGTTGAGCTTTGGCGGATATAAGAAAATAGATACAGCTACATTTTTTGGTAACTAATCTGACGGCAGTTTTATGCAGGAAACAGGAAGATAAGGAGTATGGGTAAGGATATGATACAGAAAGCTGAAGTTATAGAATTCTTTGATAAATGCGCACCAGAGTGGGATGCAGGAATGGTAAGGAATGAGGCTGTTATTAATAAGATTCTTGATAATGCAGGGGTAGGAAGGCATAGCAGGGTGCTGGATGTTGCATGTGGCACAGGTGTTCTTATACCGGATTACCTGTCAAGGGGAGTCGAATCGGTTACAGCCATAGATATATCACCACAAATGATAAGAATATCAAAGGATAAGTTTGCCAATAAAGACAATGTAAGCTTTATATGCGCAGATGTTATGGAATATGACATCGGGAATAATTATGATGTAATTATGATATATAATGCATTTCCTCATTTTGCAGAACCAGATAAGCTTATAGAGCGGCTGGCTTTATGTCTTAGTCCAAACGGAAGAATAACTGTGGCACATGGAATGAGCAGGGATAGAATAGATGCACATCATATGCAAAATGCCAGTAAAGTGTCCAATGGACTTATGGAGGCAGATAAGCTTGCGGATATATTCAGAAAATATACAGATGTATTGAAGGTCATATCTGATGATGCCATGTATCAGGTTGTAGGAAGGAAAAGCTTAGAATAGCGGTAGTTTAGGATTTCTGGCGGGAATCTTCGGTAGTTCAATTACCGAGTAGTTCACACGGCTTATATATATTACAGTAGATATTGATAAGTATTCTGATAAAATATAAAAAATTTAGAAAAAGTGCTTTACAAATGTCATGTAATGCTGTAATATATATCAAGTCGGGTGACCGATACAAAACATATGAATACATATGCACAGGCAGTCGTGGCGGAATTGGCATACGCGCTAGACTAAGGATCTAGTCCATATTGCTTGGGTGCGGGTTCAAGTCCCG
>CAKRKK010000176.1 GCA_934358235.1 uncultured Lachnospira sp. | reverse complement strand
ACATCTGTTGTATCTCCTGTCTTTACTGAATCATTACTATCTGCAGTGCTCGGACTATTTTCCACATTGTTATCTTCAGTCTTTTTATCCTCGATAGTATTGTCTTCTACTTTGTTATCTTCCACCTTATTATTCCCGGTAATGTTGCCTTCGTCCTTCTTATCTTCTAGCTTTTTATCCTCTTCAATATTGCCTTCATCCTTCTTATCTTCTAACTTTTTATCTTCTTCAGCTGTGTTTCTGGCAACGGTGAAATAAGTAGCTGCAAAGCCGTCAGTCCATGCCATTTCAAATGTATGCTTTCCGGCTGACAGAGTTCTAAGATACTCAGCCTTTAAGGTAATTATTGTTGAGCCTTCTGTTACTGTATAATATTCAGGGGCTACAACTTTATCATCAACCTTAACTTCCACAAACTTCGTTACTTCTCCACTACCTCTGATTGAAAGCGTTTCATTTTCTGGTTTGTATTCTGAAGGTTTGTTATCGGATGAAGTTTCCTTCTCCTTTAACTCCCATGTACTACCTGCTCCATCAAGAATTGAGTATTGCCCTAACTTCTTGATTTCCTCTTTTTCAAGAACTGCTTTACATACGGTACATTCCTTATGTCTGCTTCCTGCTGCTTCCACAGTTGCAGGCTTGTCTATAATCCAATCTCCCAGAGTGTGTCCTAACGCCTCGATAGCCTTAACATCCTTTACTTCTCTACAGTTTCTGCAATGGATTGACTTGCTTCCTGTTTCTGTGCAGGTTGGCTGTTTGTCTACTGTGTAATCAGTATTCCATACGTGTCCGTTAGCAGCTATATCCTTTATCTCTATATATCCGCAGATATCACATGCACGCTTTACGCTTCCTCTGCCCATACAGGTTGGTGCTTTAACCTTCTCCCACTTACCAAAGCTATGACCGGTGGCTGGGATCTCCTCCTGTGCCTTAATTATTGTATTACATACCAGACAATGGCTTCCTGCTGTCTTTCCAGCAGTAGTACAGGTTGCTGCCACTGCGGCATCCTCTGCTTCTGTGTGACCAGTAGCAGGAATTGTCTCTTTCTCAGTTTCCTTGCAGCGACTGCACTTTCTTTCCTTAACCCCACTCTCTGTACAGGCTGCTGGCTTAGTTACTATCCATTCTCCTGTGAAATCGTGTCCTAGTGCTGGTATTTCTTTATCTTCTGTTATCTCTTTTCCATCTTTATCTAAAAGCTTATCACATCCGGTACATGTATAATACTCAATATGTCCTGGCCTAATACAGGTTGCTTCCACTCTGGATTTATGTAGGTCTTTTTTATGGATATGCCTTTTTTTGAAATACAGCTTGCCAGCTTCAACATACAATTCACCATTTTCATGGTCACACACAAAGCATTCTTTAAATTCGCCTATGTTCTCAATAACGTCATATGCATAGTTTATTGCATCTTTACTTACTTTGAGCCCTACCTTTGAAGCCTCATCAAATTGCTCACCTAGAACAATCAAAAATCTCTTTATGCCGTGAGGATAAAATATCAAATTATTTTCCTTATTATTGTATGTATTTCCTGTAATGTTTACTTTTCCATTAAGTACAAGCTTTCCACAAGCATCAATACAAATTCCTGCTGTAGTACTATCATCCTCTTCATCTGATGTACATATATTACCTGTAATATCCGTATCTACCACTTCAAGCGTTCCATAATGTGAAACATTCACCGTTCCACCTGAATCACATTCATTATTTTCAAAAAGGCAATTTTTAATTACACAATTCTCAGAAGACGTTGCTACCGTACTAGTATATTTTCCATAATTTCCCTTAAATACACTATCAGTTATCAGACATTGGTCATTTCTATTATCTGAACGAGATGTTCCAACCCATACACAGGAAGCCCAGTAATTTGATTTGTTATCATAAAATTTACATTTATTTATTTCTAATGTTCCATTTTCTCCGCTCTTATCTATACATGAGCCTCCACCACCTGTTGTATTATCAAAAAATGTTACTCCATCCAAAACACAATTCAGATTATTAATAGACAGACAACACGTTACACCTCCAGCTAATCTATCCATATCATATCGAAATCCCGTGATAATACCTCCCGTCAAAGGTTCATTTTCACTATTAACATAACCTTCATGAACTACAGATGGATTACTATCTGTTATCTCAAATAAACCACCTGTGCTGGATGTATTCCTTATAGCTATTCCATAGTTATAATAATTATATCTTTTCTCAAAATTCAATATATGTCCATTAAGGTCTATTCCACCTCTGTATGAACTATCTACCTCCATATATATGTATTCAGAAAAATCTATATCATTAGCAAGCTTTATATATCCCTTTTTCGATATGCCATTTTTAAACTCTTTAAAGGTTGTAACAATATATGGATTGTTTTTGGAGCCATCCTGAACAGGCTCAGCGGCTCTTATATAATCTACCGGCATAGCAGCTATTATAAATATACTTATCATAATAATGCTAAACAATCTTTTTAAACTAATACTCACTTTAACCTTTCTCATATGCATCTTCCTCCTTATTTCACGCCTCATTTTCCCAATCAGCAGCTCTTGAGCTTATCTTGCATTTATCATATAATGATGTTACACCGTACATTGATGTACGATGCAATGATTTTGTCATTTTTTATAATAAAAAAGGAGGCAGATGATTATATGAATGGTAATTTATTTTCTATAGGCGAGGTAAGCAGAATACTAGGAATAACAAGAAAAATAATACTTAATTACGAAACCTGTGGACTAGTTGTTCCTGATGTAAAAAATGGTTTTAATGGTAATAGATATTATACAATTGATACAATTACAAGAATACGAATAATACGTCTGTTTCAAGGTTATGGACTATCGCTTCCTGAGATACGCGAATATCTTGCAGGTTCAACAGACCTTATTTCGCTGGTACACAGACTTGAAGCCATTAGAGACCAGCTAAATGACAATATTAACAGCCTATATGAAAGAATAGCTGCTTCTGACATCAAAATCTCCCAGGTTACAGTTCCAGCACAAACCGTATGTGCAAGAAGAAAGATAACAGATGACCTTCAGGAAAAAACTGACTTCTTAAGAGATACTGCCATCATAGCAATTAGCAAATATAAAAGCGACTTTTCAAAGCTACAATATTTTATAGAATTTAATTGCAAGAAGCCGTCTGATATACTTTTCTGTGCAACTGTTGATAGCAACAGCTATGGTGATGATATAGTTAATATAGCTTCAAAAGCAGCTCTGACTACCTGCCATTATGGTTCTTACCAGAATATTGGCCATACGAGAACGCTTCTGCTTCAATACGCAGATATGAATAGAATTCCACACACCGGAGATTTCAGAGATGTGTATCTGGAAGGTCCGCCACAGCATAGTAATCCTGACCACTATATAACTAATATATATTTATTTTTAGAATAAGAGCTTTCATTTAATTTCCAATCCCCACTATTTTGCACGAATTTAGTATCCGTTGCGGGGTGAAAGCAGCGAAAGCTTGCCTGAACTGCATAACTTATATATCGTCTTAATATAGAAAATGGGGGTACCGCACCAATTTCTTAGTGCGACATCCCCATTTCTATAAAGCTTTCTATAAAAGCAAGCTTTTATCTCTTTTCAACTAAATCCTTTTTCTTTCCTGTCATAACAACGATACCGCTTATTCCTATGAACGCCAATATAATCCACATAGCAGTTCTGTTATTATCACCTGATGTAACTGTTTCCTCTGATGTTTCAGAAGTATTATCTGCTGTAGCTGTGTCAGATGCTGTTACTTCGTTCTTATTTCCATCATCTGGCTTTGTTACTGTTTCGTTGCCCTTATTTCCGTCATCTGGCTTTGTTACTGTTTCATTGCCATTATTTCCGTCGTCCGGCTTTGTTACTGTTTCATTGCCATTATTTCCATCACCTGACTTTACAGTTACATCTGCATATGCAAGTGCATAGATTGAGAATTTATCTGTTGCAAAGGTTATCTTACCATTTTCAACCTCTGCCTGGGTAGCTGTTGCAATAACCTCAGCCTGATTATTATGAAGTCTTACTATATAATATGTTCTCTTAACATTTTTATCTGTATTCTTCATATTTTCTGGTATTTCAATAGTAAAGTCTACTGGCTCAGAGGTCTGTGTAACTTCTTTCTCGCTCTGGTTATTTCCAATAATCTTTTTAATAGTTATATCAAGATACTGTCCAACCTTAACTGCTGCTTCCTTGTCTGCTTTTGTCTTAAGTGCATTATTTATTGCTGCCACAGACAACTCATCCATATTCTTAGAAGCATCACTTACGGTAACCTTAATATCTATATTCTGACCTGCATCAATTAACTTTTTATCATCAGCATCAAGTACTGAAGCCTTGAACTTTTCATTATCACAATCTACTGATACTACTGGAACATTGTCAGCTCTATCCAGCTTTGAATCCACATTACCTGATTCAGGCTTAGGTTCAGGCTTAGGTTCAGGCTTATATTCCTTAACTGTTGTGCTAAGTCCCTTATTAGTCCAGTTAAAGCCTGCCATCTTATCAAATGTGCCCATAGTAGTTTCAGCTTTCCACCAGCTATCACCAGCCTGAATTGTTACTGTATGTGTATCTGCTGCATTAAAGCCTTCTGGAAGCTCTGCCTTCTTAATAGTATATGTTGTAGCTGTAGTTGTCTTTGCTCCATTAACAGGATTAAAGTACTCCTCAGAGCCATATGCCACGCCATCAAGATATACACGATAGCCGCCAACCTTAGTATCATCCTTCGCTGCATCCCAGGCTATGACTATATCACCAGCTTCGTTCTCATTAGCTGTAACACTTGCAGCGTTATTCCATACAGGTGCCTTGTAGTCATAGTTTTCAAGTGTCTTAACTGTTGCCTCTGGATACTTGTATTCTACTCCTGCAT
>CAKRKK010000175.1 GCA_934358235.1 uncultured Lachnospira sp. | reverse complement strand
TTCTTCGTCAGACCACTGACAGTTAATCATAAAGATTCCGCCTGGCTTAACATCCTGAACCATCTTATAACCCTTAACAACATATGAAGGATTATGACATGCAACGAAATCAGCCTGATTGATATAGTATGGACTTCTGATTGGGTTATCACCGAATCTTAAGTGGCTGATTGTGATACCACCTGTCTTCTTAGAGTCATACTGGAAATATGCCTGAATATACTTATCTGTGTGATCACCAATAATCTTAGTAGAGTTCTTGTTAGCACCAACTGTACCATCTCCACCAAGTCCCCAGAACTTACATTCTACTGTACCAGGAGCTGATGTAATAGGAGCTGGCTTAACCTCTGGAAGTGAAAGGTTAGTAACATCATCCACAATACCGATTGTGAATCTGTTCTTTGGCTCATCCTTCTCTAATTCCTTATATACAGCAAATACTGATGAAGGAGGAGTATCCTTTGAACCTAAACCATAACGTCCGCCAACTAATGTAACATCGTTAAGTCCTGCTTCACGAAGTGTTGTAGCAACATCAAGGTAAAGTGGCTCACCAAGTGATCCTGGTTCCTTAGTTCTATCAAGAACAGCAATCTTCTTAGCTGTCTTAGGAAGAACCTTTAAGATTGCCTTAGATGACCATGGACGGTAAAGTCTTACCTTAATAAGACCAACCTTCTCACCCTTAGCTGTTAAGTAATCAATAACTTCCTCTGCAACGTCATTGATAGAACCCATAGCTACGATAACTCTGTCAGCATCTTCTGCACCATAGTAGTTAAATAAGTCATAGTTAGTACCGAGCTTCTCGTTAACCTTCTTCATGTACTTTTCTACTACTTCTGGAAGTTCATCATATACTGTGTTACATGCTTCACGATGCTGGAAGAATACATCACCATTCTCGTGAGAACCACGCATAGCTGGCTTGTTAGGGTTAAGTGCATGTGCACGGAACTCTTCAACCTTGTCCATTGGACACATTTCCTTAAGGTCTTCATAATCCCACTTTTCAATCTTCTGAATCTCGTGTGATGTACGGAAACCATCAAAGAAGTTGATGAATGGAACCTTGCCATCGATAGCTGCAAGATGTGCAACTGGGCTTAAGTCCATAACTTCCTGTGGGTTTGTCTCAGCAAGCATAGCAAAACCTGTCTGACGACATGCATAAACATCACTATGATCACCAAAAATGTTAAGTGACTGTGTAGCAACTGTACGAGCTGATACATCAAATACACAAGGAAGCTGTTCAGCAGCAATCTTATACATATTAGGAATCATAAGTAAAAGACCCTGTGAAGCTGTAAATGTTGTTGTAAGAGCACCGGCTGCAAGTGAACCATGTACTGTACCAGCAGCACCTGCTTCAGACTGCATCTCTGTTACCTTTACTGTATTACCAAAAATATTCTTTCTTCCTGCTGCTGACCACTGATCAACAACATCTGCCATTGGGCTGGAAGGAGTGATAGGATAGATACCTGCTACTTCTGTAAACGCATACGCTACGTGAGCAGCGGCTGTATTACCATCCATTGACTGTTTTTCTCTAGCCATTGTTATATATACCTCCTAATCGAAATATGAGATAATCATCTCTCTTATCAATATTTTAGTATTATTCGACAAAAAAGTAAAGTCATTATGTCAAATCTATTGTATGTAATTCTGTAATTTATCAATTTTATGATATTTTTTTAATAAAAGATTTATATTTTACATAAAATTTCTGATTTATTATTTACTATTTCTTTAATTAATTCATTAAGCCATCAATATTGTTATATTATTAACATAACATTACTTATTTAACGCAAAATTTTAATGCAAAATGTAATAATTTTATCTGTCACTAATTTCACTTAAATTCAGCAGATTATATATCAATTATTTAATCTGATATTTTTTCTTAAGATTTTTTAAGATTTTTAAAATTAAGTGTTAATTTTTTTCCAAAAAAGTAATATAATACTTTAGCTACAATAATAAGTTAGGAGATTAAACCTATGGCTACTAAAGAATTCTTTAAGAATAACAAGAAACTTGTAATAACTATAACTGGAATAGCTGTTATAATACTCTTCCTTATTATAATGTTTCTTTCGCTCTTCAATATTAATATTACACTTAATGGTAATGCAAAGGAAACAATTGAATATGGAGAAACGTATACAGAGCAGGGAGCTGTTGCAGAATATAATATGTTAGTATCAAGAAACAATCCACTTAACGTAACAATTGAGGGAACTGTTGATAGTTCAAAAACCGGAACATATCATATCCACTATACAGCCAAAAAGGGTATCTTTTCTGCAAAGAAATCAAGAGAGGTTAAGATTGTTGATTCACAAGCTCCTGTTATTGAACTTTCCTCCGTTGATGGCTATTATCCAAAAACTGGTGAAAAATATCAGGAAGAAGGCTATACAGCTACTGATAATTATGATGGTGATATTACAGCTAAAGTTAAACGGAATGAAAGCAATAATACCATAACCTATACGGTAAGTGACTCCTCAGGGAATAAGACATCTGTTAAACGAACCGTTGAATACAACGATGGCATTGCACCTACTATTACATTAAATGGTGATTCTGACATAACAATAAAGGCCGGAACAAAGTTTGATGATCCAGGATGTGCTGCCAGCGATTCTCATGGAAATGATATATCTGACAGTATAACAACCTCTGGTGACTTATCAACCTATCGTTCAGGTTCATATACGATAACTTATACGGCTACTGACAAGTTTGGAAACGAAGCTTCCATTAACCGCAACGTAACAGTTGAAGCTGTAAAACAGGCAAGCACATCTGCTTCCGGCAACAAAGTTGTTTATCTTACCTTTGATGATGGTCCCGGTGCCTACACGCAGCAATTACTGGATATTCTGGACAAATACAACGTCAAGGTTACATTCTTCGTAACTAACGTTAACAGCGGCTATGAATATATGATTGCCAAGGAAGCAGCAGCCGGTCATACCGTGGCAATTCATAGTGCATCTCATGATTACCAGAAAATATATTCAAGCGTAGGTGCTTATTTTTCAGATCTTAATGAAATGTCTGATATTATATATGCCCAGACAGGACAACGTCCTAAACTTATAAGATTTCCTGGTGGCAGTTCTAATACCGTCAGCAAAAAGTATTGTCATGGTATTATGTCTGAGCTTACAAAGGATGTAACTGATCAGGGCTACAAATACTTTGACTGGAATGTATCAAGCGGTGATGCTGGTGAAACAACAAGTACTGATGCTGTTTTCCAGAATGTTGTTAATGGTATGAAAAGCCATAAAGTATCGGTAGTTCTCCAGCACGATATTAAAAGCTTCAGTGTTAATGCTGTCGAACGTATTATACAATGGGGGCTTGCTAACGGATATACATTTCTTCCACTTACAACATCAACAGAAGATGTTCATCATGGAATTAATAACTAAGTTTGATTTTCAAAATTGCTAAATCTCAACAATACAACCTAATCAAAATCAAAAATAAAAGCAGATATCCGGTCAGGTACTGACAAGTATCCTGACCGGATATTCTATAATCCTATATAACAATTATATTATCAGATGTCTCCCATTCCCACATATCACCAACAGTTTCATCGATTCCAGCATGCACAAATATAGTATTGCCTTCTGTGTAATATCTTGGCAGGCTGTTTAACCAGCTTATGTATAAATCATCTGCATTTTCATTATCATACCATTGCATGTCGCCATACATCGAATCTATTGTACTTTCGCCGCCTATTACCATATCTTCATGATTTCCCATGAGTGCCATGACCTTATCATTACCGTATTGTTCCTGCAAATGCATTATCTTATCAAGCACTCCCCTGCCAGAATCACCGCCATGCACATAATCACCAAGTAATAAAAGCATTGTGTTATCATCATCAAGATGACAGATTACATTTTCCAGAGCAGCCTCAAATGACTCAAGGCACGCATGTATATCACTCATGCAATATATTTTCATGTACATTCCTCCATAAATTCTTAGTCTTTATCATTGCCACCAGAATAAAATTCTTCACCTGTGTCCAGACATATTGCCGCAAGCCTTCCTCCCGGCAGATATGCGCCACAATCAATATCAATGTGATTATTCTTTCTGTACACACATCCTGGTCTGGGATTGTCCTCAATATATCTTGTTGGTGTATGCCCTGTGACAGTTATTACATCATCAAAATATCTGACATCATAATCCACCCTTGACCATACAAGCTCATCAAGCGAATAATCATCAATATCCCTCTTAATATCGAAATTGCCAAGTCCTCCATGCACAAGAAGATACTTCTGTCCATTAACCGCTACCTTCTCGTACCATGAAAAATCCGACACATAATCAAGCACATCTTTTCTTGTCTCATTATCCAGCTTACTCAGCTCATCAGTGGTTGCAATCCCACCATTTCTCTGCCATGCATAAAGCTTCTGGAACATATCGTCACTAAACTTTTCTGCAAATTCTTTGATGGAATTCTCATCTTTCACTTCATTAATAAGAACCGACATACATTCCAGCATCATCTGTTCATGGTTGCCTGCTATCGGTATAACATTTGGCATTTCCATCATCCAAAGCAGCGTCTTTACTGGGTTCTTTCCTCTGTCAACAACATCTCCCAACACATACAATACATCTTCATCTGAAAAATGTACCATATCCAGCAGTTCCATAAACTTCCCGTATTCACCATGAATATCTGATATCACATATGTCGCCATATATTCCCTCCGTATGCTATTTATTAAGTATTTCCTTCAATGTGCGTGGCTCATAATTCATATAAGGCATCATACAGCCTACATTGTAAGCCCTTGCTATATCATAACACTTCTCTGACCGCATAAGCATTTCCATATTCAGCTTGCGTAAACATTCCTGATAGAATTCATTTTCATAAGTATTATGAGTATGTCCATACAAATG
>CAKRKK010000174.1 GCA_934358235.1 uncultured Lachnospira sp. | reverse complement strand
TTTTTCCACGATTATAAAATTAGTATTTAGTATGGACAAAATACCAAAAGTAGCGTAGTATAGTATCAGAAGCAAAGGAGGTGCCAGGAGTGCAGAAGGAAATAAGTTTTACAATCGATTCTGATGTATACGAAAAGCTTACGATGGCCTTGCAGTTATCAGGCGAAGATCAAGAAACTGTTCTTGAGAATTGCGTGAAATCATATATTGCAAAAACTTTTGGTGCTATATCCGAAGAGTATAGTCCTGATAAGAAAAAGTCAGTTGCTGATAGAGATTATACAGGAAAGGCTATTCAGAGAATTCCAGCGTGGTCGGCAAAGCCAAATCAGAACAATCACAAAATAATTAGAGCGTTTTTTACAGCTGAGGAGTCTTTTGGTAGCGTTACTCTTGATACAATGGAAAAGCTTTGCGGCGATAAGTCTAAATCCGATTTATATGTTTCTAATTTCAAAAACAATTATGCACAGATGAAACTTGATGGTCCTAAAACATATGGAAAAGTGTTTGAGGACGATGGCGAGAATGTTTGGATTTGGAAAGAGGTTGAACATGTACTTCGTAAGTACAAGGATTCTTTCTTAGAATAGGAGGGGCTTATGAGCTATAGACCGGATACTTCATATAGAAGATATGCAAACTATCGAGCTAACAAACATCAGTATAAGATGAATCAGATTGCAACACCAATAGCAATGATGCTGATTATTGGAGTTGTGAGTAAATATTGGTGGATTATATTAGGTGTTGGAGTAGTAATTTTTGCTTCTATATTATATAAAAGAAACAGAAATGAAAGTACAGAGAATAGTAGTGAGTGCATTTTAGCAGAAACTATCGAAAATCATCCAACAGAGAGGAGCGTTCAGATGGAACTTAAATCTACAGAGGCTGGGTATGTAAATAAGAAGAATCAAAAAAATCTTGGTAAGACATCAAAGCCAGGGACAGATAATAACCAGTGGTTTTATCAGATGGAATGCTTAGATTGCGGTCATCAGTATTTTGCAAATGGTTCTGATATCTGGCAGAGAAAATGTCCAAATTGTCAAGGTGGTCAGCCGTAGAGAAATAAAATTTCTGGTGGCTTACAAGTTAATTTTATGATATATTATTTTTAGAGAGTTTCATCGTGTATCACGAAAATTGTTCCGTGATACACATATGATACACTTTACTTCTGGAACAGATGGAAAAATGCCATATCTCATGGAAAAATGAATTGAGAAGAGTGTGTTTTTACTGAGTTTTAGACTGAGTGGAACTATGAAATCCCAGAGTTTGAATAATGTAAAAATAGCGGGAAGCCTTATAAATCAAGGCTTCCCGTTTTCTGTGCTTGCAAAATGCTTGCATTTTCTTGATGTAATTAGATAGTAGAATAAGGAAGATATCTATAGAAATTAGGTCTTGAAGGTGAATGAAAATTCATTTTCAAGACATTTTTATTATTAAAAAACAAATGAACGTAAAAAATATTTCAAAACAATGCTTGACATAATAGGTACAATATGATATTTTATAACCGCAAAGGCAGAACGTCATATATATTTCAATGTTAATAATGAAATGAACTGTACAAGATGATATAAAGGAGGTATAATGATAAAAGATTAATTTGTGTGATTTGAAACTATTAAAGGATAGATATTTAGTATGACTTGGAGGAAACAGGTATGACATTAGAAAATATAGCAAGTGTAACAGCAGGACAGATTATGACAAGGGTGACAGCTGATAAAGATGCTGGCAATCAGGTTGTAGAAAATGTGAAAGTATTAGTTCCTAAAGCGATTGTATCGGGTGTAATTGTAAAAGAGGATTTAGGCAATGTAGAACTTGGTAAGCAGATTGATGAAGAAAAATACACACATGAAGGGGATGTGGTAATAAAGCTTTCAACACCATACGATGCAGCATATGTTAACGAAGAAAATGCAGGGATTGCCATTCCATCATTTTGCGCAGCGATTAGAATTACAGATAATGATAAGGTGGATGCTAGGTATTTGACAGCATTTCTTAATTCGTCATATGTAAGAGATGAGCTTACTGCAAAGGTTGTAGGTTCAGCAAGACCAATGATTAAGATTACTGATATTAGGGCATTGGAAGTACCTGAACTTAATATGAAGGATATGCAGGATATAGGAAAAGCATTTGTACTTAGTGGATTAAAGAAAGCTACTCTTCAGGAAATGATAGATAATGAAACAAAATTGATGGAAAATGTTGTATTAGCAAGCATAAAGGAGGGTATTGGCAATGAAGATTAAAAAGATGGAAAATCTGTGGGTTGCTGCAAATAAATTACGTGGAGTATTTGAGATTACAGAATTATATAAAGTAATGCTTTATGGATTGTTGTTTAAATATCTGGAGTTGAAGAAGGACATATTCAGTTCTTATGATGAAAAATTTTCTCTTGGATATTTATCGTTAACTTATGGAAAACTTGTAGATTCTAATGGGTTATTAGAATATGTAAGTGCGGTTGAAAAAGCGTTTAGAATTGAAGAGCGAGTGTTGAAAGAATCTCTTAATTCAGCGATTGAGAAAGCAGATTCTGAAAATGTAAGAATTATTTTTGAAGAAGTTAATAACTTGGATGTTGAAGATGAAATTGAAATCTATAATATTGCAAAAATAATATTGGATAGAATGATAACTAGCGGTGGAGGGCGAGCAAGCGGAGAGTATTGTAGCGCTGAATCATTACCTAAGATTGCAGCGGCCATTATTGCGGTAGAAGATGATATGTCAGTATATGATGCATGTTGCGGAACTGGTATTTTGGTAAATTCTGTAGCAAATGGTAAAGGAAGGGTTTTTGCTCAAGATATTAATGTTTCAATTATAGGCATTGCTGCTATTATGACGATTCTAAGTGGTAACAAAATTGGAGCAGTCAAATGTGCAGATTCCTTATATAATCCAATAGCACACAATGAGAAGTATGATAGAATTATATTTGAGCCACCATTTGGTGGAAAATATAGCAAAGAGTATATAATGAATATACCTCCTGAAAATTGCATGTATGAACATACCAGCGATTCACGATATCTCTTTATCAGACATGCACTTGCTTCATTAAAGGATAATGGAATTGCTGCTATACTTGTTCCAATGGGAGCGTTGTTTAGTTCGGGCAGTACAGGTAGTATTAGACAAAAACTGGTAGATGATAATTATATTGAAGCTATTATTGAATTTCCTAATGGTATGATGATGCCATATACAGTTATCCCTACTGCGTTGGTGATTCTTAGAAAAAACAAAATTAATGATGATATTGTAATGATAAATTCAAAGGATTTCTTTGAAAAAATACCAAGAGTAGTAACCATTTCAGATGAAGGTGTTCAACGCATTACTGAAATATATCGAAATCGTGAAGTTATTGAGGGAGTATCAAATACTATCACGAAAGAAATCGCAGCAGAAAATGGATATAACTTATGTACAACGCAGTATGTTACACTTAGAGCAAGTGAAGGAATTGTTGTAGAAGATAACAGAAAGTTTATTGAAAACTATGAGGAACTACTACAGAAACTGAGAAATATTGATAAGGAGCTTGATGAAGTACGTAGTCGATTTGTAAAGGAGGCTTGATTATGAGTAATTTTCAATTCTTGGAATCACATTGGACAGACCTTGCCAAACTTGGCGATTTATCAGAAAAGTATGTATATTCTGATCCTAATACATCCATTATCAAGCAGGGAATGTTATCAGAAGTAATGGTAAAGTATATGCTTGCATATGACGGCATAGCAGAGCCGGCATATGATAATACACATGCCAACAGAATCAGAATACTTAAGAATAATGATTTGTTACCAAGAGAGATTGATAACACTTTGTATATTCTTAGAAAAGCCAGAAATGATGCCGCTCATAATGCTGCTGATGAAGGTGAAAAAGCTCTTAATAATTTGCAGTTAATGTATGAATTATGTGTATGGTATATGCAGACATATGGTGATTATAATTATGAACCGACAGGGTATGTGCAACCAGTTGATATGACTGTAAGTTTAGCTGACCTTGAAAAAGAAAATGCAGAACTGGAAGAACGCAATCAACAATTATTGATTGAAATTGAGCAAATACAGAAAAATGGCGGGGCGGACAGTAAACGTAGAACTGTAGCGTACCAGAAGGCACTTAATGTGCATTTGTCAGAAGCACAGACAAGAGAACTTATTGATGAGCAGCTTCGAAAGGTCGGATGGGAAGCTGATACAAGAGAACTTCGATATTCAAAAGGTACAAGACCAACTAAGGGAAAGAATCTTGCTATTGCAGAATGGCCTACAGATTCAAAAACTGGTAATAATGGTTATGCAGATTATGCCTTGTTTATAGGTGAAAAGCTTGTAGGTATCATAGAGGCAAAGAAGAAGCATACAAATATCTCATCAGTATTAGATGGTCAGTGTAAGGACTATGCAAAGATGATTAAGGCAGAACACCAGAAGTATGTAATAAATAGATTTGGTGCATATATGGTTCCGTTTCTTTATGCTACCAATGGCAGACCATATATTAAGCAGTATGAGCAGATGTCAGGAATATGGTGCTTGGATGTTAGAGAACCATTTAACGCACCAAAAGCGTTATCTGGATGGTCAACCCCAGAAGGTATTGAGCAGGCACTGGAAAAAGATATTGTAGAGGCTGATAAGAAGTTAGCTTCTACTGGATACGAAGTATTGCAGGACCCTGATGGCCTAAATCTTCGTTATTATCAGATAGAAGCTATTCAGGCTGCCGAAAAAGCAATAGCAGAACATAAGCAGACAGCACTTCTTGCAATGGCTACAGGAACAGGTAAGACGAGGGCTGTGCTTGGAATGATTTATAGATTCCTTGATGCTGGAAGATTTAAGAGAATCCTGTATCTTGTCGATAGAACATCACTAGGCGATCAGACTATGGATACATTCAAAGAGGTTAAGCTCAAAG